>CAZIUS010000015.1:0-15129 GCA_964542385.1 uncultured Candidatus Peribacteria bacterium | reverse complement strand
AACAAATAAATGGTCTTAAGTACATTCACTGAGAATGAGATGACTACAATTCCACAACTAGAATTCAATCCTGATTGGCAGCATTTCTCCATATTTGTGATACACGAAGCGCAAGAATTTGGTTCGATTATCCAAGAAAATATAGTAAAGCGGGTTTGAATTCGTAAGTTCGAATTAATCCAAACGCCGCTTTACTACTTAGTAAATGCACATTTGATTATTACTAATTTATAATGCATTTACTATAATAACAATCCTAATACAATTAAATTATTTTCATACATTTTTCATAACAAAACAATTGCAACTCAAGATTGAAATTCTAAGATCAACTGCAATTCATTTTTTCAACAATAATGAAACGAATAAATACGCTTCTGGATTTTTGTTTTCCTCGTTTTTGTGTTGGTTGTGAAAAACAATGAGCATATATTTGTGCTGCGTGTAAAAAACTGTTGACGCCACATCCAGATCGTTGTCCATTTTGTCATAGAGTAATGCCTCATGGACAGACATGCTATGATTGTTTTCCCTATCACAGACATCTGCAATGAATTATGGTTGCGTTTGTTTATAGCACGTTCATCAAAAAGCTGATTCTCCAGTTGAAGTTTGGACACAAATATGATGTTGCTTCGTTTCTCGCTCAGAGATTAGCTCTACTCATACAAACAAACCCTTCGTTTAGACAAGCGTTTCGTGAGTGAACGCTTTTTGTAAGTTTTGTGCCTTCTCACTGGCGAAGGAAATACTTTGTAAAATGATACAATCAGTCTGAAATTTTGTCGCAGCACGTTGCAAAAGAACTCCAATTGTCAGTTGTTCAATGCATAAGAAAACAAAAATATACCGTTTCGCAAACACAATGTACGAGAAAACAAAGACTAACTAATTTAATTGACGCGTTTATTATTCAAGAGACAAAAACACTACCTGACTGAGCGACACTCATCGTCGTAGACGATATCACGACCACGGGAAGCACATTGGATGAAATAGCAATAACACGAAAAAAACAACATCCTACAATCAGTATTCGATGAGTGGTTGTATGAAGACATGGGAAATAGAAAGTATTGTAAAATCATTAAAAATAACTATATGTAAATATGTTTTTACATTATATTTAAATAATGAATTCTAATCTTTGAAAAGATATTTGAAATAAATTAAACGAAGTTATGAATAACAGAAAACTAAAAGGTAGTCATATTGCAGTAAAAGCATGAATTACAAAATCATATATCTCAGAAATAATACATGGAAATAGAGTTCCTTCAATAGAAACATTGCATGATGTTTGCGATGCAATTTGAATTGATATACATGTATTATTCACAAAAATTTATTTGGAACAATGAAAAGAGACTCAGGGAGATAATTATGAAATAATAAAAGAAGGTATAGACGAGCTCAAATTAAAGGTTTAATTTCCTCACACCCACAAAATTTCCTTGATCGCGTGCGCCTCTTCTGTAACTCCAATACAATTCAGTATCGTTCCAAGTACAACCATTGTCTATGATGATAGAATCAGGGCCAATTCACCACGCATCCAAGATACTTACCGTATATCAAGGCAAATCAAAAAGATACTTATCACCATGTGATTGGAGAAATTGTTCTGGGAAATATTGGTCAAATTCTTCTCCAACTTCATACCATTTTATACATGGTCATAAATACACAGCATGAACACTATCTTGATGGTGATGAAAGCATTCAAGTGTTTTTTGGAGTAATCAACCATGCAGTGTTCTCCAAGAACAATGAACTATTGCATGAGATTTTTCTCATACCAGAACGACTGGCAAGCAATCTGCAATATAGACACCAATCGGTTTTTCATGAGCAGTAAACAACGCATCAGCATCTATAAAATGCTTTCAAAAAGCATTATAATCCTGTTCAACTAATAAAATATTGTTTCCGTGTGTTTGTCTCGCAGAGATAAATTGTGTATGAGCAACGTGAGTTTGTTCATAGGCATTACCGTCTTCTTTTCAGAAAACTACTACTTCTCGGTTGTTTGATAAAGTAATTTTACGCATCTGCAGTATGTGAAACAAAATGAGGCATTTCTAGAACGTCTTTTTGTCATACCCGATCACGAACATACAAAATCATATATCATGAAGGGACAAACAATGTGTCAACTGTTCGTCTTATCCACAATCGTAATCGTTTTGTCATCAATCGTTTTCAAAAAATCAGAATACATCCTCAAGCATATCGTTTAAATGATCAAAGAGCATTTTTTCATTCTTGGAGATATCATTTCAAAAATCTCGCACGATCCAATTGTTCTATTTCGTTTACTTGCGAAGGAAACGGATGAAGCATTCAAAAATCATGAACCATAAGCCATACGTCATATCATTTTCTTTGTTTTAACAGTTTTACAGCAACAATACTAAGCCATCACAACCATCTTTGCACACTATGCAATCGGACCAACTCATATAAACCATGACGAATACGATTGAACAAACGTACAAATGAATATACGTTAAATAGTGCTACAACCAAATCAGTTTTTCTCCACAAACCACGAACACACGTTGATTTTCAATACAAATCTGCAACTATTCAATTTATTTTTGACAAATTTTTTACTTGAAAGAGATAATTTTCAATTCATCAGACATCTACTGCATAATCAGAACACAATACAAATTTTTTACAATTTTTTGACAGTTGTCAAAATCTGTCTATCCAGATAGTAGCAGAATACTCAGAAGCTTTATTAAACGCTTCTTTCTGAAGTATTTCTCGATTCTTTTGATTAAATCATTCGATACAATTTTTTACTGTTGCAAATAATCATTTTCACGAATACGCTACGGTAGAGTCAATAATGAAAGGTGCGATACCTCATTTTCTTTCACCTATAACAGGAACTCAAAGTGCCAAACTATCGAGCGCAACCAATCCAAACGTTTCCAAAAACAAAGAAGGCATAAGGGTAAAATGCGCATTTTTTCGAATAGGAATAATTTCTTCTTTAGGTAAACGACCATGATAAAAAAGATGTGATTCAAATAAACGGTGATTTTGAATTGTTTTGACCATATCGCCATCACCAAAAAAATCTATACGGTAATTTGAAATTCATTCTGCACCCAATAAACTTACCAATTGTAAAATATCAGCTACTCATTTTTCTTTACAAATTCTTCCAACAAACACAAAACGAATATCCATCCTTAATCGTTCTTAGGAATAAAACAAACGACAAATTCTCCTTTTAGTGGTATTTTTTTATTTTTTATTGCTTCTTGTACTTCATCAATCGATCCATGAAAATATTGTTCAAAGAGTTTACTAAGTTCTCTAGCAATCAGAACCGTTCATGAGTATTCCAAAAGCACTAATTCCTTCATCAATTTTTCAATTCTATGAACTGATTCATAGATATAGACAGGGTAGACAGATTGTAAAATTTCTTTCAAAACCGTTTGTCTTCATTTCTTTTGTGGTAAAAAGCCATAATACGATCGTACTGATGTGTCAAATGGCGTAGCAACAACAACTGGTACGAGAGCATTTGCTCATGGGAGTACTTCAAATGGTATATTTTGTTCTCGACAGAGTTTGATAAGATGCTTTCCAGGATCAGATAATCAAGGTGTTCACGCTTCAGAAACTACACCACAATTTTGTTCACTCATCAGTTCCAGGTAAAAATTTACTGAGTTTGTAGAAGTATGTGAAGTAAGTGAATACAGTTTTTTTTCTGAAGCTGAAATTTCATACATACTTAATAATCTTCTCGTCGTTCAAATATCTTCACAAAACAACACTGGCAATTCACGCAACAAACGTAGTGCTCTAAGTGTTATATCTTCTTTGTTACCTATCGGTGTCGGAATAAATGAAAGCATTGGTTTAATTGAAAGTTAAAACATTTCTACTAATTTACTATTTATAATTATTGTATATCAAAAAAAACAATAAAAAAAAGTCCAATTGGACTTGTTTAAGGAATGGAGTTGGTAGATTTATTAAATTAGTCATCGGTGGGATTTGTCCCTCCTACGTCGGGAGTGCAATCTTTGCAGACTCCTGAATTGTTAGTTGGTAATTTAATTAGTCATCGGTGGGATTTGTCCCGCAGGACTGCGGGAGTAAAGCTTTGCAGACTCCTGCATCGCTATTTAAATAATTAAAGTCATCGGTGGGATTTGAACCCACGGTTGTAAAGCTTTGCAGGCTCCTGCATTGGACCACTCTGCCACGATGACATAAAAAACATTATTACTTTTGAACTTTGGGATTTGTCCCTCCTCCGTCGGGAGTGCAACCTTTGCAGGCTCCTGCATTGGACCACTCTGCCACGATGACGTACGTATAACTATACACTTTTCAAAATATTTTGCAATACTAGAGTAGTTTTCATACAAAATAAGATTGACTCTATGCAAACAACTGGTCTGGATAGGTTCATTGACTATGGAGTCAAGCTATTGTTTCTTGCACAAATGGTTTATCTTCTTGATATGAGACGCCACATCGTTGATCATGGCTCATCATTACTACACATTCCATACTATTTTTATGAATACATGTATCGACAACAATTGGAATAAAATATTCTCATTGTCCATTATTGTCGTGTAAAAAATTTGTAAAGCCATTGTCAAAATGAGTAAATATCGATGGATGAAAGCCCCAAAAATTCATAGACACGATACTTTTTCTGTCAATTTCTTGTCATTGTTCGTCATAAAGCAATCAATCACTATTAGCATTTATCTTGAGATGTTCAACAACTTCAGTTAATAATCAATTATTTACTTTACAAACTCATCTATTAATTGATCCAAATGGAGAAAGTGTATTTTCTAAAACATATCCTACCATTCATATCTGGGTGGGTTTTATTGTTTTTAAAAAAGCAGCAATCTGTTCAAAAGCATCACAACCATAATAATCATCAGCATTGATAACAGCAAATGGTTGATCGACAACATCTTTTGTGACTAATGTTGCATGGGCAGTTCATCGTGGTTTTTCACGATTCTGAATTAGATGTATAAATTCATCTGGCACAAACAATTCTTTTGTTTGAAAAACGTAAGAAACACGAACACGTTTTTCTACAATATTTCCAATAACTTCCACAAATTCATTTTCAAAATCTTTACGTATAACAAAAACAACATGATCACAACCAAAACGCAATGCATCATAAATACTATACAAAATAATTGGTTCGCTGTGTGGACCAAAACCATCTAATTGCTTTAATCATCAATAACGAGAACCAAATCAAGCAGCCAAAATAACCAATGAAAATCACATACTCTTGCAAAAAATAAACGAGCTCAATATACTAGTTCGTCTACTAAGAGCAAGTTAATTTTCTCTTTTATCAAATAACAAAATACGATCTTGCTCTGTATTGAAGTGCTTCAGCAATATGTCCCGTTAAAACTTCGTCTGATCATGCTAAATCAGCTATAGTTCTTGCTATTCTTTGAATTCTATGTAACAGTCTTGGTGAAATATGTAACGATTTAATAGCTTGTTTCAAAAAATCTTTTGCCTCATCTGACAATGGAATAAGTGTTTGTATATCTTTTGCATTAATTTGTGCGTTTGTAGTATATTGATACGAGACAAATCTTTCTGTTTGTTTTTGATGTGCATCAAATACTTTTTTTTGTACGTGCAATGATCATTCTGATTCCTCAGAATCCAAAAGTGAGTCAATATGTTCTCTTGGCACTTCAATAATCATATCAAATCTATCCAATAATGGGCCAGAAATTTTTCATTGATATTTTTGAATGTCTAAATAGGTACACGTACACGCTTTCTCTTTATCATTATAAAATCAACATTTACATGGATTCATTGCCGCAACGAGCATAAAATCAGCTGGGTATTGTACTGATCATTGTGCACGAGAAATGATAATTTGTTTATCTTCTATAGGTTGTCTAAGTACTTCAAGAACTTCTCTAGGAAATTCAGGAAACTCATCCAAAAACAATAAACCACGATGCGCTAGACTTATTTCTCATGGTGTCATTTGTTGTCCACCTCATACAATCGCAATTTTAGAAGCTGTATGATGAACTGTTCTGAAAGGTCTTGATGTAATTAACGGTGTTTGTTCATTTAACTTTCCTACGACTGAATATATTTTACTCACCTCTAGTTGTTCTTCATAACTCATAGGAGGTAATATTCCAAGTAATGCTTTTGCCAACATTGTCTTTCCACTTCATGGAGGTCAGACTAATAAAACATTATGCATTCCTGCTGCCGCAATAAGCAATGCTCTCTTTACAAGATAGTGTCATTTTATATCTTTGAAATCAAACGCTAAGTTCGCTTGTTTGTTTTCACTCACTAAACTCATTTTTCATGCAAAATGAGGAGGAACTTTTTGATTTTGAACGAAGTCGACAAGTTGTCAAAAATTTGTCAATTCGTATATAATTATGTCGGATAAACACGCAATTTCTTTACTGTTTCATTTTGGAACAAAAAAATGCTTTACTCACGATTCTCTTGCAACGAGGACGCTTGGCAATAGTCAAGACACTTCTTTTATAGTTCAATCAAGTCATAATTCACCAAAAAAAGCTCATTGACTAATCATCTCCTCACAAGAATCATTATTTGAGGAAACATTAAATAAACGAAGTATCGCTATAGCTATAGGAACATCAAACCTCGTTCAAATTTTTTTGGTGTCAGAAGGTGAAAGATTAATGACTATCTTTTTTGGTGGAAGTTTAATTCACACATTTCTAAACGTTGCTCTAATTCTTTCTTTAGCTTCTTTTATTGTCGTATCTGGTAATCATATAATTTCTATTGTTGGAAGCGCATTATTTGCGTCTGCTTCAACGGTAATTTTACTCGCAAGTAATCAAACTCACGCGTAAGTAATAATTTTTTGTATTTCCATAAAGTAAAAACAAAACAATAAAGAAATTAACTATACTATTTCTCAAGAACAAAAACAACACCCAAACAGGGTGTTATTATGAAAAATGTATGAAAAAAATTTGCTACGCAAACATTCACGCGATCAATGAAATAACCGCCCATGACAAAATAGCAATAACCAGTCAGAAAACTATATAAAGTAACATTCTCAAGCCTGTTTTCATTTTATCACTATCTCATACGGATGTTATCAAAGTATATCAAGCGTATATTACAGCTATAAAAAGGACAAGCATTAAAAGCATCCACATCCACTCATTCAATATTCTAAAAAATCATTTTAATGATTCTTTAGAGTTTTCAGAATTAAGTTCTGCTTGTTTGGCTACAATATCTGATTGTAATCAATTTTTAATTGGTATTTCCAATGTTAATCTTCATGGCGTCATTGTTCATAATGCATTTGCTTTACAATCCCTAATAACTCATGGTATTGTATTTATAACACCTTTTGGGCATTCATAAGTTTTATCATTTCACTTGCATTGCCATGATCGTGGTCAATCTTTTCATTGAGCTGATCAGATTGGCGTAGACCCAGGGTTACACAAACTTTTATTAGCTTCTTTTACATCATGAAATGCTGATCATCAACAAGATCAATAGTTAGGTTTTGGAGGTTCACATTGAGTATTATCTCAGACACTTGATCATAAAGTTATTCATAATAACAAAAAAGGTAAACTTCACGTTATTATTATTTTTTTGAATTGATTAATTTTTATTTCCATTAATTTCATGATGTATTAAAAAGATCATAATTAAGACTTCAACGCATCAATGATGCAACCAAATACACAATTGCAACACTAGCTAAAACCAAAAATGCTCACAATAATACTTGTCATCATAATTTCAGAGCATCTTGCATCTTACCACTATCTCAAAACGCTAAACCAACTTTTATTCATATAAAAATAAGCATAGTAACTCATAATATCAACGCAATTCTCATCATAAATCTTCAAAATCTTACCATAACACTATCTCATCATCATGCTCATCATCAAATTGAAGCTGCATCTTGAAACAAATCATCAGCCTCAATATTTGAAGCATATGGCTCACTAATAATAGTATGAGAATCATTAAAAGCTCTTTTCATCCAATCCTCAGGATCTTTAGCTTGTACAAAATCTAACAGAAATACTGTTCAAAACAAAATAAATATACCATACATAAACAATTTTTTCATAGTTATACTGAAGAAAGTAAGGCTTCTGCATCTTGATCATCTTTTTCTTTTTCTGCATTTTCTTTTTGTTGTACTTCTGCGACTTGTTTAACATATCACATATCTTGCCATTTTTGAAGATATTTTTTCTTTATTTCTTGCTTTTTTCATTCATATTTTTCTTCAATTTCTTGTAACTTAACCTTTTCTTTTTGTAAAATTGCGTTTAATTTCTCCAATTGAGTAGTATTCATCAATGGAAGTAAATTAAACCAATTTTGTTTTTCTTCAGGAGTATCAATTGATTTGGAACGCAGAATAAGTTCAATAAGTTCAGGCATATCTTCCAAAAAATCATCTGGGATAGAAAATGTACTTGCTATCTGATGTAAGTCAGCAGGTAATTTTTGTTCGATAAGTTGTACATTAGTCATTGAGAAGAGAAGAATTTAAAAATGAATCTAATTGTTTTTCTGCATTTTGTTCATCTTTCTTTGCAGCCTTTTTTTCTTTTTGTTGAATTTTTGGTACTTGCTCAAATGAACGTTTCATCTTTTTTTGAAGCATCAGAAGCTCATACTTACTCATACGACGCTGTTGTCATCATCAACTGGTTTGTTCGACCATTGTATAAATAGAGTAAATTAGGTTTGTTATTTATAAAAAAACACATTCTAATGATACAGATCAAGAATGTGTTTGTCAAATTTTAACGATGTTTTTTTAGGTAGAAGTTTTCAATCACTGAACAAATGTAATATCTTCTTTTCATTTATTCAAAAAGGCTAACAAATGATCTTTATCTATAGTTCATAATAAAAATTTTCTTTTTTCAAAAAAGTACGACTCTTCAATCTTTTGTTGTTCAAATAACTTTCAAGTCAATAAAAACAATACTTTATGTTGTTCGTACATAAGGTTTGTAACTTCTTTTTCAAGATCATAGTTCCTTTTCGCTAACAATCATTTTCTCATTCATATTAACAACAATAATAATCATACAGCAATAATAACTCATCAAATTGATAACACTACAGTATTATTCATTATTGTAAAAAATTTGTAAAAAAGTCGAATAACAACGCCAGGATTTAGGAATTCCTATACGCTAAAAACTTTTTCTATTCTATTGTTTTTTTTTACAATTGGAAGTGATCTTCTCATAAAAAATGGAATTGCTTGTTTTGATGCTCGTTTCATAAACGAAACTGATCATATTTTATCTCATACTTTTGGAAAACAAATCTCTCATCATACCATTGCATTATCCTCAATTTCTATAACTAATCATCATAGATTATATGTTCATAATGCTTCAATAACAATCTTTAAATCAATACTTTCTTCCCAAAAACGTTTATTTGATCAAGTAAAACAAAAAAATGTTTGTCACTTTCGTTGTAAAAACCATCGTCCTTGTAGATAAAACGATTGAGCAGTATTAAAAGCTTCCAATAAGCTATTTAAACGTTTTTCAGAAATATTAGTATATAAACCACACCACGATAATTGTTGTTGTAATTGGTGAATAGAAGTTGGGGTATTTGCACAATACATTTGTTTTGTAGGCCAAAATGAACTTGTAAAAATAGAAAAAAATGATTCTTGTTTTATTTCACTTTCAAAATACGTGTAAATAAACAATCGATCATCATACAAGAGGTTTTGATTATCTATTGATTGATCGAAAATCCTCTTTCTTAGCAATATTCTTTTTTGTGTTATATCTCAATTATGGACATCTACCACAAAAGGAAGCTGTAATCTCTTACATAACAGTAAAATAGTTTCTTTTGTATAATTAAGTAATGGACGGAAAATTATATAGGGTAACAAAACTCATTGCGAATGAAATCGTCTTTTTTCTTGCTTGGTCATATTTACAATTCACTTCATTCAACTACCACGATCCATATGAAGAAAACTGTTTTCTATACGATCATTATAATGATGTCATAGACATAATGAGACAGATTGTAAAGTACTGTAAAATCTTTGTATACTGTCTGTATAAAATTTATGTCTTTGTTTTCTAAGTACTGTTTCAGTTATTTTTCAACATCAAAACACCGTCTTTCAATAAATAATTTCAAAGGTAGATCAAAATAATTGGGTTACTAAATCAGAAGCTTCTTGATCACATTGGTGTGATGTATGATTAAAGTGTAAAATCTTTGTAATAGACAATGGTAGTCATTTTACAATGTGTCTATATCGATAAATAAAAACCGCTAAAAATAAACTATCTGGTCATCAAGAACAACAAACAAGACAAAGTAAATTTATATCATCAAATCATAATTGATCTCCAATTTTTTCTCGTTCTTTACACGTTGAAAGTTTTGAAAAGTTTTCTCATAATAAAGAAAGTTTATCTACCATTTTTAACAAAAATAAATACAATATAGAATGTTATTTTAGTTTTTTGTATATTCAATACAATGCATCCTTGATTTACTCTTAAAGTATCTGATTTACTACTCCATGCATGATCACAAGATACCATAACTTTTGTTAACATTTTTTCAACAAAACTTCCAACAAATGAAAAATGAATTTCAGTAATATTGTTTATTGAACGTCTCAATAAAAATGAAGTTTTAGTTACTATAGAAGAGTGAACTGCTTATTTTCATACACCTTGTGATAGATGTTGAAAAATATTTGAAGAAAAAAGAGAAATAATTGAATGTGTTTGAAAAGCAACAGTATGAACTCTTGTGGAGTTTGAAGACGCTATTATTATAGATGAAAAAAATCTAACAATGGATGTTGAAGATTTTATTGTTGATCAATTTAATTTACATGATCCGATAAAAAAATTGTGTACGAAATGTCAAAAACTATCAGATGATAAAGATGACGAAACACCAGTTATTGTTTGAACTATTAAACGAGAAAAGAAAAAATAAACATACTTTTAACATAAATTCTCTATTACTACTTCTACTATATTATTTAATTTAAAAAACATATATTATAATACAGAAAGAAAAAATGTTGAAAACTTTTTGAAAGAGTTTATTTTAAAAGTTTTAATTATTACGTCTTCCTGAGGAGGTACGACGAAGGATCCAGTTTTGAGGTGTCTAATAATAAGTAGATCCTTCGCAAGCTCAGGATGACGTGACATTATAATAAATCTTAATAATAAATTAACATTTCTATTTTTTTATTGTTTTAATGTGTTTTTAATAGTCACGTTAGTTTATTAGTTACGTCATCCTGAGGCGCTAGCCTCAGGATGACGGGACAATTTCATACAAATTTCTTGGTTTTTAACAACTTTTTGATAGATTTTTTACAGTAAAATAAGTGTACTTCGGGTACATTTATTTTTTATTTAGAATGAATAAATTTCTCTTACAACAAAGTATCCTTTTTTTGAGTATCTTATTTTTATTATTTTCTTTTGTGTATACAGAAGAAATTATTATTCAAACATGAGATAGTATACTTTCTTGAAATCAAAGTAACGATATTCCACAAACTACATGAACATTTAATCAAACAATACTTATTTTAACTTGAGAGATTCAACAAACATGAATAAATCAAACTCCAATATTTATTCCATTTTTACGTTTTGTAGAAATTTTTCCAAAAGACACTCTTTATTACTGAGAATATTTAATACTAACAACAACACAGAACTTTTCGTGAACAATACGTCTTATCTGAGCATGAACGAGTAATTTAGAAAAACAAATAGCAGTCAATCTCGAAGCAAATAAACCATGCGTTTTTACTGATCGTCCAGAACTACTTCGGACGTGAAATGGTCAATGTTTGTATTTTGTTCCTTCTATGACACTTACCGATAGTGGTGAACCGCTTGAATTGCGAGTTTGAACTAATCTCCACCACAAGATTATTTATACTAGTTCTTCTGATACTATACCATTACATTGATGATGAACTATAAATGAGTTATGATATGAATTTTTTACTCTTTCATTACCGTTTTGAGTAGTTTCAACAAAAGATGTGTGAACCTGATCTCTTTCTACTTGAAACAATAATACACTAACTTGAAACAATACTTTTACTTGAACCAACAATCAACAAACGTGATTTTTACTTACTGGTGATTGAGTTCAAATACCATGAACTGAAGGTAATAATACTCAATCTCCACCTTTTCAAATAGAAGAAATTTATTCTTTTGATAGTGAGTTTGCTGAATATATTGAATTAGTTGCATTACAAAATCGAAAAGGTGAAATTACACTGCAGTGATGATGACAATGATCAGCGTCAAAAATATTTTATATTGATACGTTTTCGTGAGTGAGACGAATTATTACCGATGATAAAAATCGTTTTACGTATTATCCATTTATTATCGAACTCGATTCGCTTTCTTTAACTGATGGATGAGAAGAATTAGTGTTATTATTACCAAATGGACAAGTTATAGACAACACTGTCTACTTCTGACAATCAACAAAGCAATCATGGCTTAATGGAAATATTCTTACGTGATCTGCTCGTTTATTTTCCTTATTACAACCACCAACACCTGGATATACGCGATCTATTATTCAACATCACTTTCAAACATCAAATACATCACAAATACCACTTTGTTCTGTTTATTTACAACATTCCAAACCGATCTATGTGACCAATAAAGTAAATATTCAAGCAATGGTAGATAATATATTATTACAAAATAGTAATTCAAAATATCAATGTGAACGATTATTGTCCTGATCTGATTCTCAATACCTTACATGATGTAATCCTACCTATCTTTCTTTTGAGGTATGAATACCATCGGTTCATTTACGTGTGTCTGAAAATGAAAAAATATATTGTGAGACGACAGCTTTTTTGAATTTACCGTTGGAAAAAATTCCTATATCCAAAACTACTCCACAAACCACTGAAGAAAAACCATCCTATTATGAAGAGTTATATCGTAAACGAAAAGGAAGGTTTGAGTATCTTTCTCATCAGATAAAGTGATATGGTTACAAAGTTACCAGTTCTGGAGATGTAACTTGAGTTCCTGAAAACATTCCTATCCCTGATTTACTTACAGAAAGTGAACCACCTAGTGTGCGTATCCATCATATTTTGCCTGATCCTGAATGAAAAGATAGTTTATGAGAAGAAATATTGTTGGAAAACGTAACTAATGAAGAAATACTTAGTGACAATCTTTTGGTGGTGAGAGGAAAATCTTCAAAATGATTACCAAAATGATATATCTTACTACCAAATATTCCTGTGCTTATTACGGGAGATATCTGATTAGTTAATAAACCATCATGTTTTCAGCTTCGTACTCGTCAAGAAAAGAAGATAGTCAGTACCTTGTGTTATCCACAAATCGCTGAATGAGTTCTCTATACCTGAAATTTAGTTACTTTTTCATCTCCCGCTGAACAAGAACGTTTGCAAGATCTAAAACTCACTTTAACCGATACGCAAGCGTGTGTTTGGATTGGAGTAGAACAGGTGTTGTGTAAAGAGCTTTCTTTCAGTACTCTGGAAGCAAAGCAACGAAAAAAAGATTCCAAAAAACTGGTTTCGTTAAACAAAAAACTTCTCAATTTTCAAGAAAAATATATGCTTCGACGTGAAAAATATGCAAAACAATCTGCATCATATAAGAAAAAAGAATCTACCTTATTGCTCAAAAATCGTACTCTCAGGACGGATATTTCAAAACAAAAAAAGCTTACCTCTCGTTTTCGTAGTTTATATCGATTGATTAGAACTGAAGTATGAAAGGAATTTACTCCGTTATTCTCTTCTCCTGTCTACAAAAACCTTGCCTTGGTCTATGAAACTCTTGAGATTTCTGACAAGAGTGATATACTGACTTTGTGACCAATTCAATTCCCAATACAAGAAGTGGACGCATTGTATGATTTATATGCGCACGGCATGTTACCTCTCGAATTTTCAGACAATACACTCATAAAAGATTACATCATGAGTTGAACACAAAACATAAAAACATTACTTTGAACTTTATTTGAATAAAAAGTATGATTGGCTTTTTGAAATGATATTATGGTTACAAAAACTTTGGTGATGAGCTCTTATTATTAGGTATTATTCCATATATTTTTAAGCATTATCAGATTGATTCGTTATTAATAGAAGCAAAAGATGTAGTTTGGCTTGAAACACGATTGCATCGTCATCAATGATTGATTGGTGTTTATTTTCACAAGATTACGGTAATTGCAAAACATTCTGCATGGAAACAAAAACGAGATGTATTATTTTTGGGTTGATGAGAAGTACTTACAGACGGAAGGTCTTTTCCTCACAACTGACGAAACTATTTATTGTACTGGAAAACAATTCTTTTTGGAAAATTCAATCTCTTATGAGGAATAGGCACGCCACAATCATTTTTTTCAAAGATTCTTCGAAAAGTATTATTGTCTCGTGCGCAGTCAGTCGTGACGAGAGAGAAAAGATCGTACGATGTAGTTACCTCTTTTCGCAAACAAGAAACTGTTTTGTATCATGATTTTGCTAAAGATGTTATTAATCCTTTACTTTCTAGTATTCCTGTTGCAAATAATACAGCAAAACACAGAAAATGAGTTTTAAATGTTAATCCATATATTTGGTCGCTAGATATAAAGAAACGTTTGATACAGTATTGAAAACAGTTTGATTACGTGTTGTTTTTTCCAGCAGAACAATGAGTAGACGATACATATTATAATGAACTAAAAGTTGATTTACCAGACTTAATGCTTTATGATCGAACTGAAAAAGATATACAAACAATACTTTACGACGTTTCCACGCGAAGTGGTGTTTTAGCAGCAAGACTTCACGTTCTCCGACTCGCCAAACTCCTCAACATTCCCTTCGAAGCCCTCGTCTACCAAGAAAAAATCAAAACTTTTTTGGGTGAGTAGATATATTATCTTAATCTATTCTAACTGAATGCGAAAAAATTTTGACGCTCATCATCGAACTCCGCGCGAAGCAAAGCAGGACAGATTAATCCT
>CAZIUS010000014.1:0-15638 GCA_964542385.1 uncultured Candidatus Peribacteria bacterium | reverse complement strand
TTTGCAAATGTGATGACACAAAATATCGGCATGCAAATCTATCAAACCAGTATCAGCCATGCGTTTTCGTTACCGTATAGTATCTTGGAAGATCAGCAGTCGTGACAACTGCTTGATAAACTCAATAAAGCACGTCAAAGTATTCAAACATTTATCACCAGTTTGATTAACAACGTCTTCGTTGCAGTAGTAGGACTTGTGTTTGTTTTGATTTATGCATCCACAGTACATCGATTGATTGCGGTATTTTATGCATCGGTATTACCGTTGATGTGATGAATTATTTATTTACTCAGTAAACAACTCAAAGCAGCGCAACAAGCAATCGTAACAGAAACAGCATGATTAGCTGGCGCTACGACTGAAACAATACGTAATGTCGGTTTGGTGAAATCATTGTGACTGGAATCTCAAGAATTACACAGATTGGAGTGAGTAAATACGCAAATTCTTGGATTGGAATTGAAAAAAATTAAAACGGTCAGAATGATTGATTTTGCGCAAGGTACATTGATCAATCTTATGAGAGTGTGCTTACTTGGCTCGATGTTTTGGCTTGTCTATACACAACAAATTACACTTTGACAATTCTTTTCATTATATTTTTACTCATTCTATATTTTCTCACCATTGTATATGCTTGGTGATGTCTTGAAAAACTATCAAGAAGCAAAAGCAAGTCATGAAATTGTTCAAGAACTGCTCACACAAGAACCAGCTCGTGATGAATCAAAAATGTATGAACCAATTACACATATACAATCAATACAATTTAATTCGGTCGATTTCTGATATACGTCAGAAAAACTTATTCTCAAAAAACTTTCATTCGATTTGGATCAGGGTAAAACGATTGCTTTTGTCTGACCGTCTGGGTCTGGAAAGTCGACGATTATAAAACTTTTGTTGTGATTGTACGAACCTACTGCAGGTAAAATATATGTGAATAAAACAGATTTATCGAGCTATGATACTGACATGCTCAAATCATTGATCTGATTGGTGAGTCAAGATACACAATTATTTAGTGGAACGATTGCTCAAAATTTACAGTTTGTAAAAGGTGATGCAACAGAGCAACAAATGCTAGATGCATTAACACAAGCACAATTGTCTGATCTTGTGTCTGATGAAGCATGATTATGATCGAAAATAGGGGAGTGATGATTGAAACTTTCATGAGGACAAAAACAACGTTTAGCAATTGCTAGAGCATTGCTCAGACAACCACAGCTCCTGATTTTTGATGAGGCTACGTCTAGTCTGGATAGTTTGGTAGAAGCAGAGATAACCGAAACGGTCAAAGAAATTTCATGAGCAAATAAACAACTTACAACGATTTTAATAGCTCATAGACTTAGTACTGTGATTCACGCTGATATGATTTATGTTTTGGAAAAAGGTGAAATTATAGAACAAGGAAAACATGAACAACTGGTCTCAGACAAAGGATTATATTATTCGTTATGGAGACAACAAATTGGAGAAGAATAATCTAGAATCTAGATTCCAGACTCCAGATTCTAGAAATTAGAAATTAGAAATTAGAAATCTTGAGTCTAGAATCTGGAATCTGGAATCTTATTGCAACTATGGTAAAAATGAGTATAGATAGATGGCACTGAAAAATAGATTTTCACGAGAATTTTCATACATACTTATCTATCCATCCTTAAGTAAATATCTAATTCGCGCCATCTACGTAGAGACTGCGAACGATTTAGACTCACGAAACGTATCCATTTGAATAAAAACTCTCATCTTTCAGCAGTCTCTAGACAGTATCTCTTTAATTCCCATGTATGATGTCAGATCAAGTTATTCTCGTCAATGAAGAAGATGTTGAAATAGGAACATTAGAGAAATTAACTGCACACAAAATTGGTGCATTACATAGAGCTATTTCAATTTTGCTGTTTCATCCAGATTGACGTATTTTGTTACAACTGAGAGGAAAAAATAAATATCATGGTGGCTGACGATGGACGACAACAGCATGTAGTCATCCAAGACAAGGTGAAACATGTGATGCAGCTGCTTCACGTCGTTTGGAAGAAGAAATGGGTATAGTGTGCCCTTTAAGTAAAGTTCATGAATTTGTCTATAAAACTTCTGTGTGAGAAAATATTCGAGAACATGAATATCTCCATGTTTATTTTGGGACATATGATTGAGTTGTAGCACCACATCCTGAAGAAGCAGATGGGTATTGGTGGATAGAACCTCATCATTTAAATTTCTTACTTTCTCATTATGGACGTCGGTTTAGCCCTTGGTTTAGAATTACGTTGCAAGAATTACAAGATAAATGATTGTTTTCGTTAGTGTAAAATTTATTTTATTATAATACTATTAGATGAATAGGACATTAATTGATCAGATTGCTATAGAAAGTGGATTGCCAACACTCAGTGATCCAAAATCTTTTGATCAAGATATAATTTGAAATTTATTACATAATTGTGATCAAAATAAGAATTTATATGATGAAATATTTAATAGACTTACAGATGCTACACACCTTGATAATCATAGAGTATTTTCAAATGATTATTATTGTAAAGTTATTTGACGCGTTCGTGACCACATTGTTTTATATTTTAATGAGAAAGATCTGAAATATGATGTAGCAAACCATTGTTCATTCCCTCATCTTTTAGATGAAAATGAATTTGATCAAGAAAAAATTTGATCAATTATCTACAATGCTAAAATGAATAACTATAGTGTAGTAAATAAAGAAAATATTTTTGATTTACTTGTCGATTCTATAAAGTCAATTGATAAACACAAGGTATATAATAATGAACATTATAGATCAGTTATCTGAAAAGTACGTAACCAGATCGTTAATTATTTTAATATGTAGTTATTTAGTATTGACATTATTATTTTAATAATTATATAGTATTCGTTTTATTACGAAAAAAATCATGGAAATTAAAAAAATAGATACAGAATGTGATGTAATTGCAAAATTCGAAAACTTTTTGCAAGTTCCAAATGTTTTAAATATATGGTTCGAACAATCAAAAATAACAGCATTGTTACTTTGATTACATAATAATGAAATTAGTCCAGATCCTGAATTACTTGAAAGAGAATTACAAAATGCTTTACTAAAAACTAATACTCCTATTCATTCTCAATCGTTTTCAAATTCATTTCAACGAGCAGTATGTCATAATGTCAAAGAAGGTTTAATTAAGTTTTTCAAATCGTCTCAATAATAATTTATTTTCTGATTTAGTTTTTAGGTGAAAAAATCACTGTTCGTTTATGATCACATTCCAAAAAAAGAAAGTCTTGCCATAATATACTCGCGAAAAGTGTGGTTGCTTCCGCAACTTCTTTTTTTGTCGTTGTGATTATATCTTTCACTACGTGATTTTTTTGTCGATATACATAATGTTTGAATAAAATGAGATTGAATTTTGAACCTAAAACGATAGTAATAGGTGTAAAACAATTTAATAATGAATATAGTAGAAGAAAGGAATTTCCTGGCTAAAAAAGAAATAGCAGGAACACTCTTAGAGCCTGAAAAGATTAGGCTCGAATTTTTGAGGAGTAAAATATGGAGTCCTCCTCCTCCAACTATTAATTTTATACTTCCAAGAGTAGCTAAAGTTTGCTTTAGTTATCAGTAACTTGGAAGAAATGGCAACTGGAATTCACCAGTTGTCATTTTTTTTATCTTCTCATTGCTGCTTGTACCAACCCTACAAATAATGGATGAGGATCTTCAAGTCTAGAAGTGAATTCTGGATGCGCTTGTGTAGCAACAAAATAAGGATGATTTCCATGTTCTATATATTCGACCAAATGAGTTTGTGTATCAGTTCCAGAAATGACCAAACCACAATGTTTGAGGAGATCGACATACATAGGGTTGACTTCGTATCTATGTCTGTGTCTTTCTGTAATGAATGTGGTTCTTTCTTCGCGATGACAGCGATGTGATGCCACTTGTTGATATATGTTGGTGATGACACATCCTGGAAGCATTTGTGCTGTGTAATTTCAAAGTCTCATTGTTCATCATTTTGCTAGTTCTTCTGATTGTCATGGCATAAACGCAATGATAGGATCTGGCGTATGGGTATCAAATTCCAATGAGTTTGCTTTTGCCAAACCACAAACGTTTCTTGCAAATTCTATGACGGCAATTTGTAATCACAAACAAAGACCAAGATACGGCGTTTGTGTTGTTCTACATCGTTCTGCCACGAGTATCTTTCATTCAACACCTCTATAGCCAAAACCACCTGGAACAATAAATGCGTCGATATGTTGCTCTTCGACAAAATTTTTAATTTGTTCGATTGAAGTGATTTCTTCAGCTAAAAATCGATGAATACATACTTTTGTGTCACAATAAGCGCCTGCGTGTTTGCACGCTTCGATGACACTGAGATAAGCGTCAGGCATTTCTGCATATTTACCAGCAATTGCTATATGGACGGTATGTTTTGGAGCGGTAATACGGTATAATAATTCATTTCGTTTTGTAAGATTTGGCTGTAGTGGAGGCAGTGCCAACTTTTTTTCAATAACTTGCGTCACTCATTGCTCTGCCATTTTATTGACCACATCATAGATCGTAGCAACATCAATTCATTCTACCACACTATCCACATCAATATCACAAAATAATGCTATCTTTTCTTTGATTTCATGCGGAATTGGTTTTTCAGTTCTACATAAGATCAGATCTGGCTGAATTCATAATCTGGTGAGTTCCTTTACAGAATGTTGTATTGGTTTGGTTTTTAACTCATCGGTTAACTTGAGATAGAGTAGTGGGACAACATGCAGGTATAGCGTATTTTCAACACCAAAATCTTTACGCATCTGTCTGATTGCTTCTATGAAATGAGGTCATTCAATATCTCAAATCGTTCATCATACTTCAACTAGGGTGACATCATATCACATTGCCGCATCTTTAACGATTTCTTTGATATAATTGGTGACATGAGGGACCACTTGTACAGTTTTCCCTAAATATTTTCATTCTCTTTCACGTGCAATGATATCAGAAAAAATTCTGCCAGAGGTGACAGAACTATTACGGGTTATGTTTACATTCAAAAAACGTTCATAATGTCACAGATCAAGATCAGTTTCAAATCAATCAGCCGTAACAAATGTTTCTCCATGTTCGTACGGAGACATTGTCCCAGCATCTGTCTGGAGATACGGATCAAGTTTGACAGCGTTTACTTTATATCATGCACTAACAAGCAATTTTCCAAGCGATGCAGCTGCAATTCATTTTCCTATTCATGAGATAACTCATCACGTGACAAAGATAAACTTCATAAGTCATTTATTGGTAAAAACAATAAATAGGAATTTTTTATGGAGTTGCAATGGGAAATTTAATAAATGAAATTATGTAATATATATTGATTTTTAAAATCATTTTCATAATTATTTAATAAATCAAATAAAAAAAATGGAAACAATAAGTAAATTTAAAGTAATTAATGAATCAAATCTGACTCATTTATTTCCTAAAGATTTTGAGTCAAATTGTACATCTACATTTTATACAGAAGATCTATATAATAAAGATTTGTATAGAACAGTGTTTGAAGTACATTATCGTGATGAATCAGAAGTAAAAATTCTTGAAGATTGTCGTTTATCTCGAGATAATTTCTGGGAAAATTACGAAGTCG
This sequence comes from uncultured Candidatus Peribacteria bacterium, assembly GCA_964542385.1. Lineage (GTDB taxonomy): Bacteria > Patescibacteriota > Gracilibacteria > Absconditabacterales > Absconditicoccaceae > CAYLWY01. Next base: position 9,951 of record CAZIUS010000014.1, on the reverse strand, counting down.
GTGCAATATTTGATAAATATGATCCTCGTAAAAATCGTGATTCTAATATTGCCTTCAAAAAAATTTTGCAAGTAAACGAATTCGTTCCAAAACGTATCTTACACAAGAAAGGAGATTTAAAGGAAATCTATTTTACAACAAAAATAGGAAGTGTTGTTCCTGTGGATTGGATTCATTATTGGTCCAATAAGAAATTTTATGAAATTCTTAAAAAAATTTAATAAAAATAAAAAGAGCGTTTGTATTAAATGCTCTTTTTTTAAATGTCTTTTAGGGTATATTTTTAAAAATTTCGAGTAGCATTTATTTCTTATTTCACTACAAATATTCATTATGGGTTCACGTTTATCTAGTAAATTATATACACTACTCTTATTGTTGCTTCTGTGATTGACAGCACTCGTTTTTTGGTTCTTGATTGTAACTTTTTTGGATGTAAATAAATTAACCAGTATTCCACAATCTACTATAATTACTGATCGTGATGGTAACGAATTATATAGATTTTTTGAAGAAGATAGACGTCGAGTAGAATTTGATACCATATCACCGTCCATGATTCAAGCAATTGTTGCCGTAGAAGACCAAACATTTCGAAATAATAACTGAACTGACAAATCATGACTGATGAGAGCAATTGTTTCAAATGTAAAAACTCTTTGGGAAGAAGAATGACAAGTACAATGATGATCGACGATAACCCAACAATTGGTAAAAAATATCTACTTAACCAAACAAAAAACGATCTCCAGAAAGATGCAAGAACTGATTCTTTCTATACAACTCACGACTAAATTAACGCGTGCTTTTGTAGAACAATCATATTCATTACCAGATGCCAAAAAACAAGCTAAAAAAACGATTATGACTGCTTATTTAAATTATGTATTTTTTGGTAATCGCTCGTATGGAATCGAAGCGGCTGCAAGAAATTATTTCAAAAAAACACCTGCCGATTTATCGATTCTAGAAAGTGCAATACTGGCGTCACTTCCGCAGGCTCCTTCTTTGTATAATCCTTCTTTACGTCAAGAACCGATCCTTGGGTATTGGACGGTAGCATCATGAACAATCTTAGAAGGGATGCAATTTACTATCAATCAATCACAAGCATCTCGTGTTGTCAAAGTATTATCATGAACTACCATAACAGATAAATGAACGTGTTTGGATTCGTTGATTGCTCGAGCTAGTGTTGCTACCTGATGACAAACACATGTATATACACACGGTAGAAAAGATCGAGCATTGTGTCGTATGATTGAAAACTGATTTATAACCTATGATCAGCTTGCTACAGCTTTTTTACAAGGTGAACAAATACAATTCAACAAAGCTTCATATAGCATAAAATCGCCACATTTTGTTTTTCGAGTACAGGATTTGTTGATGCAAATGCCTATTTTTCGTCAGACAGAAACGACCTATGAGCAGATTAGTCAGGGCTGATATACTATTGTTACGTCAATTGATAGTGGTTTACAACAAGCAGCGCAAGATGCAATGGATAACTATGCAAATCGATTAAAAAATTTATGATGAAATAATAGAGCATTGATCCATGTAAATAGCAATAACTGAGATGTATTGACCTATCTATGATCACAAAATTTTTTTGATGATTCTATAGATGGACAAGTAGATGTACTGAAATCTATTAGACAAGTCGGCTCTACTTTGAAGCCGTTTTTTTATGCTTATTTATTTACTCATTTTCCATTTGCGATCGATTGAAATATACTAGATTATCCAATGATGAAAAATTGACCACAAAATCATGATTGAATGGCTCGATGAAAAACGCAAATTGCTACCGCGTTAGCATGATCGAGAAATCTTCCAGTAGTAAGAATGTTTTTTGCGTTTGGTGGTGAAAAAGTATTTGTCCCTTATTTACAGTCGCTTGGTTTTACAAAACTCCAACCAGAAACCAAAACGTATGGCTATCCTTTGGTGCTTGGTTCTGATGAAGCTACTTTGACACAATTGGCTCAAGCGTTTATACAACTCAGTACAATATGAGATTATTTTCCTGAGATAAATCCAGTACTGCGTATCGAATCTCCTGATTGAACAATTGTTTATCAAAAGCCAAAAAGCCGTTTTCGTAAGGTAATTCCAGAAACTGTTGGTGATATGATTTGGCGTATTCTTTCAAACCAACGAAATATGCCTCAAGATCGAAGACGATTACGCAACCTTCCGGTAAAAAATCTTGCTATAAAGACATGAACCTCAGACATTAAAGTTCGTGGAAAACCATATCCAAGAGATTGAATCTCTGTCGTTTATGGCGCAAATGATGTTATCGTATCACGAGCATGAAATACTGATGGAAGCGCAATGTGATCAAAAGCGTTTGGTGGTGAAATTAATCATTACCCTCTCAGAGAATATCTCGCTGATGCATTGGGTTCATGAAAAATAATCGACCAACCAAGAATCTCTCCAAATCCTGATTACGCTTCATGATGACGATATCGTGGTGCAGAAGGGAAGTCTTTAACGCCAGAGCAGGAGGTTTTGTTGTGGTGAGCGAAGTAGTTGATCACTACATATTTTGTATTGTTTTATCTACTAGATCTTTTTGTGGATATGTTCAATTTCCATTGTGGACTTTAAGATAGTATCACGATTCTGAATTATGAATGATACAATATTCAGGAATCTCCTTTGGAATATTATTATCATTTGTTATACGCTTTCATTCTTGATCTTTGAGGATTGAAATATAAACTATTGGTACAACAGATTTCGTTGTTCATAATATTTCTTCAATGTCATCAATAGTTAAGTGATCATTTGCATTATTCATATTCTGTTTTAACATATCTATACGATCACAAACAGTAAGGAGATTTTTAGCGATTTTTATAGATTCTCATCATCATTGATCTATTTCATTTCCCACTTCAATAACCATTCATTCTCATCATGATACTTGTTCAAGTTCAGAGATTACTGTTCATTGAGTTAATAAATCATCTTCAAAAACCAACAATGCATCAAGTCAAAGTGCTTTTGCGAGTACCTCATTTTTCTGACTATATTTTCAGACACATCATAATTTACTTGATCAATTACAATTGTGAAAATCTAAAAAATACTTTAATCACTTTATTTCTTTCACTTCATTTTTAAGATTTTCTTTTCTAGTATATGCATCAGATCATGGAGTATTTGGTCTATTAATATCTTCATCTGATTCTCTAGTATTTTTTTCTACAGCATCAACGTTAACCAAATAAGTATCTATTTTTCATTCTAAATTATTAAATCATTTTAAAGCATTTTTTTCATCTCAGTGAGTTCATCATAAAGCAATGAAACGTATATCAGCAATTGCTTTTCATATGCTTTCTTCCTTAGTTATTTTATCATCGTATCAAAATTTATATTTCCGTATTTTAAAAAGTTTTATTTTGCTCATTATTGATTCTTTGTGATTTTCATTTTCTTGTAATTTCTTATGAATTATACTAATATTTATATTCATTAGTTGCAAGATTTCAGAAAAAATATTTTCTAATTCATTTATATTAAGTGAATCTATTTGATTTTCATCAATAGAAAAGTTATATTCTCAATCGATTTCATTTAAAAGATAACTTTTTTCACATTTAAGATATTGCATAAGTATTCAAAATTTGTTGTCTAAACGTTTTGAAGATGAATTATTTAGATATATCAAAAAAGCTAGTTTTTTACTGTCAGAAAATTGTTTAAATTCTTTTGAGTTAATATATGTTAAAATTATTCTCTTTGAATCACTATTACTATCAAGAGTATCATGTATTTCATTATCAAAATAATAATTTTCTTCTTTCATCAATAAGACACTATAATAAATTGTATCTTGTTATATTATAATTATAATTATTAACAAAAGCAAATTCACAATTTTTTATCGCAAATTAAATGTATGTTTAAAAAAGTAAAAACTGAACACACGATCATGGATGAGTTTCATGCGTGGCTACGCGCGATAGAACAACATCCCAACATCCAAAGAATTATTCCTTGACGTATTTCTCGTCAACAATCAGGCAGAGCAGAGTTGAGAGTTAATTACTCATATGCAACTGTTACTGGTCTAAAGTACAAAATGTGTAAGTTATCAACCGCTCAGGAGTTGTTTATCATTGTTGAGAAAGGAACAGAGGAGGAGGTAAGGGCTTGGATTGAGAAAATTAATTGTGCATAAAATCTTCTCAATTAAATTCTAGTTTAATATTTCTTAAAAGATTTGTAATATGTGTAGTAATTCGAAAATCAATTTGATCATTTAAAAATATATCTCACGAACGCAATTTCATAAATCATGCAGGACATCACATGTGGAGTTTATTTTGTAAATCGAATTTACTTGGATCTTGTCAATCAATCAAAGATAATATTTTCGAGTCAAATGATAGAACTTCGTCAAAAATGAACATTTTATCATTTAGTTTACTATACTCTTTAAAAATATATTCTTTTCATTCAGTTATAGCTGTTTTTGTTTGAAATCAATAGTTTAATAATGAAGGTATTTTATTGCAATTGTGCATTCATATTATTTTTAACTGATTTTTCATATTATTTATATTCTTTTTTAATGCCTTTGAATTATTAATTTCTCAATCAACAATTTTTTTTAATATTTGCCTAACAACTCATAAAGTTCGAGCTATATTTAACGCATATGGACGTGTAATATGAATTCTAAAATCAATATCTGATCACATTTGTATTTGATAATTTAAATCATTATATGTTTTGAGTTTGTATTCAGGATGATAATATTCTAAATAATTTTTGTGATATTCATCATATGTGTTTTCAAATTCATTAACTCAAAATTCTATTGTTTTGTTAGAGGCTTTTGTAGGTAGACATAATGCTACTAAAGTAATATGTGTCATATGTAATTGTGATATTAATGAATCTCGATTATTGTCTAATGATTCCAATGAATCTATATCATTATAACATTTATTAATTTTTTCATTTAAAAATGGTTCTTTAATCTTATTCGATATTTCATTATAACATCAAGAAGTATATTGTGGTGCAGATTGTAAATATTGATATTTTCAAATAATTTTTTGTAATAAAGTTTGTTGATTAAAGTTAAAACTATGGTTCTCTAAGATTTTTATAATTTTTTCAGTAACAAAAGTATAAGGACAAGAGACTAATCAAAGTTTCTTTTTTATTACTAATACTTCTTTATTAAACAAGCTCTTCATTGCTAAAATAAAAAGTAAAATAACAGATATAATAATATTATTTATATGCTTAACGAGATACTGAATTTAATATCATAGCAAGTTTATCGTCTTTTATAATACCATTTTCTGATACTTTTCAAAAATTTTTATATATTATTTCTGATAGAACATTTGTTAGTATATCATTATTAAATGCATCAATCTTTTGATTATAATTTATCATATTATTTAATTGTTCATGAGTACTCCATAAAAATGGATTCTTTAAATTTATACTTGCATGATTTATAAATATACCTTGTGGGAAAATACCTAAATATTCTGGTTTATTTTGTAGAACTTTTATAGCACGTTCTTTGTATATTTCAGTTGATGGATTTTTTTGAGCTATTACTCTTTTTCAAATAATGATATCAAATCAATCTATTGATTTGCTAAGAGTATATATTCAGGTTACATTTCCAGTTTCATCTTTTTTGATTGCAGAAAAGTATGAGTGTATTATGTTTTTTTCATAATAATTTACTTTTAAATCATTTTTAAGTGCTTTCATTTCATTTTCAGCCATTATATCAAATTTATCTTCTAACATTTTCATACTTACTAAATTATCTCCTAAAGAAATATGTACGTTTCAGTACTTATTTTGTATACAAAAATGTTTAAATTTATCTATAAATAAGAGAATAAATTCTTTTTCGTAATCATCCAAATAAAAATTTTTAGTAGCAAAGTTAAAAATTAATTTTTTTGGAGTATGTGTTTTGTTATATTGTGAAATATCGATTAATAGAAAATCAATTTTTTTTAATAAATCATTTAATATTTGTTCTGTATTTTCATGGTGTATTGAAAGTATAGGTCAAAATCATATTGTAACACTCGTTAAAGAATTTAAATGCTTTATATTTGGTAATTGGTGAGTAATTGCATTTGATAAACGATATGCATACTGAAAACTCCATGGTTTATGATTACCAATCAATGCTTGTACTCAATCAAAAGAATTTTGCACATTTTCATCAGGTTTATTGGAATTTATTATTTTATTATCGTGCATAGTACAATGTTTACAAATCATAGGACATGATTTTGATGTGGGATGAAATTCTATTCCTCTCATATTGTATAATTAATAAAAGATACTTATATATAAAATAAATCATAAGTCAATAAAAATTTAATAATATACAAATTGCCATTTATTCAATTATCCCTATATTCCCTCTATGAAACTCTATCTCCTCCCACCATCAGAAGGCAAGACATGAGGGTGAATCGATGCGTCGATGAGCCGTTTTTTTGATTTGCCTGTGCCTTATGAGATACTAAAAAACGCGACGGCAAAAGATTTGAAATGTACGGGGAAGAGATATGAGGAGGCGATGATGGTGAATCAAACAATTGCAAGTAGTTCTGTGTTGCCTGCAATGCAAAGATATACAGGTGTTTTGTATGGTGCGTTGGGTTATGCAACAATGACAGCAAAACAACAACAGTGGATTGATGAACATGTCCTTATTTTGTCGTGAATGTTTGGACTGGTGAAACCAACTGATCTGATTCCAAACTATAAACTGCCTATAGAAACACAATGATTGCGTGCATATCGATTGACGCAATGTACTGATGCGTTGATTGCGTATTGTCAACAAAATCGTGTTGATGAAATAATTGATCTCTTACCCTGATCGTATCAACGTATGATTGATTGGAAAACGATACACAAATTATCAATAACACACACTATTCCTGATCTTTCGTTTGCTTGAAAAGTAACTCATATGATAAAAGCAACAAGATGAGCGTGGTTACGCGAGGAATCAATGCGCATCGAAAATTAATGTTTTGTCTATGAGTATTGTGTGTTCTCTTCTAGTAAATATGCTTTTTTTTTGTATAGTTGATATAATTGATTTTCATCTTCTTTATTTTTCATCATGTCTCGTACGATGCGATTGTTGTTGGTTATATTTGCCATTTTGATTTGAATTACTGTACGAACATTGGTCGATAAAGAGACACCAACCTTGGTAAAACCTGTTGTTACTGAATCAGAAAAAGTTGTACCAGAAGAAAAAACTATTGAACGTCAACGTCATTTGTTTGCGATTGGAGATAGTCTTACTGCTGGTTATCAGCTTTCTCCTGAACAAAGTTTTCCTGCACAACTCCAAGAATTACTCAAAGAGCAAAAAATAACGGTCATCAATGCAGGAAAAAGTGGTGATACCTCTTCACAAATGCGTGAACGTTTTTCATGGTCACTTACTGATGCGAAGCCAGGTGATATTGCTTTGATAACAGCTGGAGCAAACGATGGTTTACAATGACTTCCATTGGAACAACTCGAAGAAAATGTACAATGGATGATAACCGAAGCAAAGAATCGTGAACTTATCGTTATTGTCTGAGGTATGAAACTACCACCAAATTATGGTCCTGAATATGCACGTTGATTTGAAGAATTGTTTCCCCGTGTTGCAAGTGAACAAAGTGTCTTGCTTATTCCGTTCATTTTGGATTGAGTTGCAGCTAATCCTTCATTGAATCTTGATGACGGTATTCACCCAAATGCTGAGTGATATGCTATCATTGCTCAAAATCTCACTGATTTTCTAGAAGAAAATGATATAATAGATCCTACGTTTTAAATTTAAATCTTCCATGAAATTTCAAAAGATAATCGTATTTTTAGGGTTATTGCTTGATATAATCTGAATTGCAATATTAATCCCCGCATTTCCTGAATTAAAAGCGTGGTATTGAATCAATGATTTCCAAGTCACCTTATGACTCACGATATATTCATTGGGCGCATTTTTTTCAGCGCCAGTATTGTGACAATTGAGTGATAAACGATGAAGAAAAAATTTGTTAGTATGATGTATTACTGGTACAATAATTTCCTATGCACTCTTGTTAGTTTCTCAATCATATCGATTGTTTCTTGTATCAAGAATAATAAATGGTATTACATGATGAAATATTTCTATCTTACAAGCAATTCTTACTGATATTTCTCCAGATCAAGAAACAAAAAGCAAAAATTTTTGATTAATGGGAGCATTTTTTGGTCTGTGATTTATTATCTGACCGCTTTTGTGATCATTGCTTCTTAGTTTCTCATGAGTTGAATGAATTTTTTGGTTTGGAGTTTTATTTTCAACAATTGAGTTGTGATTAATTCTACTCTATTTCAAAAATACAAACACACCAATACTCACGAAAGAAATATCATTTAATGCGTTTGGAGTGATGTGAAAGTATTTGCGCAAAGAATCGATGAGAAGTTTTTTACTCTCTTTGTTTTTTCTCTGAGTTTGATGATTTGCAATTAGTACAGCATTATCATTGTTTATGAATACAAAATTTTGAACGACGTGAGTCATGTATTGATATATTCTTGCAATTTCAGGTTTATTAAGTGCGTTTAATCTTTGATTACTTATTCCAAAATTTTGGACGAAATATTTTACCACACGTCAGCTCATAATTTGGTCTCATATTGCACTCATTGTATGATATTGGATTTTGTGATTTATTGACTCATATACGCCGTTTATCTTGTTTTATTATAGCATTGTTGTTTTGTGATGAATTTATATGCCTGTCTATAATATACAGATCATGTCGCAAGCAAAACCAGATGAAATAGGTGAATTATCTGGGATGCTCGGTGGTGCGCAAAGTTTATTTATGTTTTTTGGTCCACTTCTGTGATGACTGTTGTTAACGTATTGAGGTAATATTTTTCGATGAGCTGCAATATGTTTTATGATGAGTTGACTTGTATTATTCAAGTGGATGACAACGTCAAAATAGTTTTACTTTTATTGTTTGTTAATGAATTCTCCAGCAGTGTGTTTCACAAAAGTGACAAAATCATATAATCTTCCTGACGCGAGTGAACTTGTTTTGTATGACAATTTAGACTTTACGATTCCTTCGTGAACGTTTGCTTCATTGATGTGATCGAGTGGTTCTGGAAAATCTACATTACTGAATCTTATTGCATGACTTATTACTCCAAATAATTGAAGTATCCAAATATTATGACAGGAAATTACGTCAATGTCAGACGAACAAAAAACACGTCTGAGAGGTGAAAATATAGGATTTATCTTTCAATCATTTAATTTATTGCCCTATCTTACGGTTGCACAAAACATCGATCTCGTCCTAGATTTAAATAAGCTCGAAAGACGTTTTTCTACGGAAGAAATTGCAACGTTGGTATGATTATGAAAAAAATTGAGTCATTATCCGACCCAACTTAGTGGATGAGAACAACAAAGAGTTGGTATCGCGAGAGCGCTTGTTGGTAATACGACACTTATCCTTGCAGACGAACCCACCGGTAATCTCGACAAAAAAACCAGTCAGCAGATTATGGACTTATTGCTTGATCTTCACAAACGCATCGGTTGTACGATTGTCCTCATTACGCACGATCCACAAATTGCAGCACAAACGCAATTGCAGCTGAAGTTGGAAGAGGGGAAGATTGTGGGGTAGTGAAATTATGAATCCTAATGTGGTTTATTTTTTTAAAGCTCAGATTCATATCCATAATTATCATCATCTTGATGCTTTCTTTGATCATCAAAATATCCAAAGCATATTAGAATGAGCATTTTCTTTCAAGAGTTAATGATTAACCTTTGTATATGTATAAGTTAAGTGATTAAGAGAGAAAGAAGTATTAGTTTAGTTCATTTCTTGAGTAAGCTCCTAT
>CAZIUS010000013.1:3422-16235 GCA_964542385.1 uncultured Candidatus Peribacteria bacterium | reverse complement strand
GATGATATGAGAGCGAGAGCTCGTGCAAATGAGATTTTGTCGGCTGGACAAGATTTGTTTAAAAGTAATAAATAATTATTAACCTAGGGAGGAGTTGTACTACTCCTCCTCCCTTCAAAAAATGTAGCGTATGAACTTATTAATTAAGCATGGACTATTTGGTGGAGGATTAATAACAATTGATTCACCACAATTAGTCAATCGATACAATACCGCTTTGAAGGAAATAGGTTTAAAAACAACTAAACTTAAATCTTTCAGAATAGACGGTATGGGTTGGAGTCCTGAGATTGCTGAAGAATTAGATGATTTCTATTATTTAACACATGGTGGAACTGTTAATCCTTACGCAATTATTGTAACTCCAAAACAATTTGGAAAACCATTATATGCTATGCATCATTCGTTTGATCTTGAAATGCTTAACTCAGTGTTCATACACAATAGTAAACAAATTGAGGATATTACGAATGAAGAAGCAATTTGGTTTCTTATAGATGATGGTATTGAATACTATGATTTACCATCAAGTTTGCTGCTTATAAATAGTATTAAGTTAGCATTTAATGCTACAAATAAGCTGATAGAAGCGGCAGAACATCAAAAGGGATTGGCACTTCGTTTTTTCGTAGAACCTTTATCTTGGATGGATCAAAAGCTTATTGATATGATTCTAGAGAGTGTAAATAAATATGGTGATATGAGACATCGTCAGATTCTTATGTATCATATGCATTTCAATGGGTTTACATCATATTATACAAGGTCTTTTGGTGGGGTATTTGTTCTCAGAGAAGAACAATTACATAACAAACCTATTCTTCTTTGTGAAGATGAGAAGTGGCAAAGACTTCGTATAGAAATGAAAGACTTTGAAACATCATTTTTACTAATGTCAGTTGGCGATCAATCAAAGAAATTGCTTATTGAAAATGATTTTTTGCACATAGATCCAGAGTATTGGAAACGAAATTTATTGAGGTTAGAATTAATGAAACAGTATTATCTGATGAAATCGTTATCCAAGATTGGAATGACAATTCATCAAGTTGAAAGTTTATTGGATGATAAATACTTTTATCAAGCAACAGTAGTTGCATTGAGAAAAAATGGTGATCTTCATACAAAGTATGATCAACTTGAGAAGTTTATTAACTATGTCAAAGATCCGTCAATTGGCATGAGTTTTGATATAGCAGTTATTGCAGATCAAGTTTTAACACCCAATAAAAAAGTATTATCAAAACAATCACAAGAAGTGTTGTGGAGATATCTTGCAAGAGTACGAAATTCTGATGTATTAATGAATTATGCAATGGAAAAAGAACTTTTCTTCAAGAGATACTTAAATTGGGATGAAACAATGAAATATTGGGCTGTGAAAATGTTATCGAACAATTATTTTACGGTAAATTATGTTAATAGTAAAAAAGAAAATTAATTAATCACATTTTAAAAAAATTTATATGCATACTGGATTCTTTATAGTTGCGTTTATTCTAGGAATATTCGCTTTCTTGTTCGAGTTTAAAACGAATATTGTGTGGCGTGCATACGCTAGCATATTCAATGTAGAGAGAGAAAATCCCAAATCAGGATTTCTAGTTGGGGCTCCTTGGTTGACAAGGATAACTGCTTCGGTTGTTCTGATGATTGGATTTAGCTTTCTCATGTATAACTTCCTTACTTGGGTTAACATTAAATTAACCTTTGAGTTGGTAGAAGTTATTTTTTATACCTCGGCTGGTTTTTTTGCAGGATCATCTCTATTAGAGTTTCTTGCAATATGGCGTAAAGCTAAAGAAAAAGGCTTTACTAAAGCTTTTAAGGAATTATTTAGTAGATCAAAAAAGTTTGCTCAAGAGACAGTTGAAGATATTAAATCAACAACAAAACAGTTGAATGAGGAAAAAAGTGATAATCCTGAGGTAGTCGTAGTGTCTGAAGACAAAACAACTGCTGATACTATTACAGTAAAAGTAACAGAAAAGGCTGAAAATACTATACTTGTATCAAAGGATGAAAAACAACATGATCTACAAAAAGATGTATTAGAATTAAAAAACCTTGATGTTGTTGAGACAAAACCTGTTGATGTTCCACCTCCAAAAGAGAAAAAGAAAACAATGGACGAGTTACTCAATGATATTGATAAAAATCTTGAATAATGGAACAAAATAATAAAAAATCAGAAACTGAAGTCACAACTGTAGTCAATAAAGTAAGTATATTTGCAAAGATAAAGAAACAGCTAAAACGGTTTACTCTGCTAATTGTAGTTGCTTCTATTGTATTTGTTGGTATGTATCTTTTTAGGTACTTAGTACAGTCTGAAATTGTTGATTTTGTGACTCATTTGCCATGGGTACTACCAATGGTATTGGTGATATTCACAATCTTTAATAAGGCAAGACATACTAAAGCTGATAAAGAAGCGAAATTTACACAAATAGCCAAAGCGAAAACACTTCGTACTGTACGATTTCTAATAGCTTTTGTACTGATTTGGATTAGTTTCGCATTTATGCCTGATATTTATAATTTCGTACGACAGGGAATTCATTATGCTCAGCTTAACAAGATTGAACTTGATAGATTACCAAATACTAAGTATGAAATTCCTTTTCCAAATAAGGCTGTAAAGTCGTATATTGATGAAAGGGGCTCAGGAGATATCTATGATTGTAGCTATCCCTGGGTAGTATGGATAGGAGATCCAACTCCTGTTGGTGAAAGGCCTAATATAAAATTTTCTTGTGCTTTGGAGCCAGATCCTCAAATGGGATTACAAAAAGCGACAAAGAATGTCGAGGAAATATTACTATTAGATGCTTATTCAAATTTATTGCAGGTAGAAACAAGAATCTCAGTTAATTCACCGATTTCTGGTACTTCATATAGTGCCCATAATCGTCCTTTAGAAATTATAATGAGACGATTAGGATTGATTGAATACTTATCTATGAAACCAGCAAGATTTGGCTATTTGCCCGTTATAAAAAATGGAATAGTTGTCGAATCGTATATTGTTGTTTCTATGATAAAGTATGCAGGCTTCTTTCGAAAACCAAAATTTGGGGGTGTTTATTTAATTCCAATTAGTAAATCATCAGGTGTTGGTGCAGAGTTAGCAAAAGCTACTACTGGTATAGGAACGTATCTTACGCCACAGCAGTGTCAATCTGATCAATATTGGTTCTTGAATCATCAAGATTTGATACCTCATGAAGTCGCTGTATATAATGCAAACACATTCAGATTTAAAACTGGTTGGTGGAAAGCATTACCTGGCGTGCGAGAGCACTCTGATGTACCAAATAACAAACTCATTAAAGCCAATCAACAGCCATACTTGTCTTACTATGATTTTAGTAAAACGAAGGTGAAAATAACTGAAGGGTTTTATGATGCTTGTTTCTTGGAAACGTATAAGCAGAATAATCGTCAACGAACGTATTCAGTATATTCTCCAGTAACTGGTGAAGATATTGTTTACTTCTATGACCACATGCTGCGTAATGAAAATCTAAAAGGAACTACTTCAATAGTTAGTGACTATATGTCTCAAGTAGATGATAAGATGCCTGATGGTACTGAATTTATTGGAGCATCAGAGTTTATTCCATCGTATTTGAAGTATCAGAAAGTATTTTATGTGACTAACAGAGTAATTCATGACTCAGTGTCAAATGAGTATATAAGTCAGTCACCTCCTTGGATTGTTCTCACTCCAGTTGATGAAGATAAATCTTTCGAATTCAAAAATGGATGGAATGAAGAAGAGGTGAAAAAGGCTTTGATGCTTCGTTATGGTGCAGAGATGTTTGATACTACAGTTACACAACAAATTATTCTTGAATCTAAGAATAAAAGTGAAGAATCGATAGATTCGATTCAGAACAGTAAAGATGTTTTACCATCCGTTGATAGTCTTCGTAGAGATACTATTGATGGAGGTTAGTGGTAGTTATTACTACTTACTAATAAGTTATTTTACAATAGAGACGGGTAGCGGTTTGCTACTCGTCTTTTTTTATTTGAAAAAAAAACATCAATAAAAAAAATGCCACGATACAATCGTGGCATCTAGTATGACCTAATATAGGTAGTTATTCACTTAATACTTTTTCTACTTCTTTATTTTCATTTACCAATGATTGGAGGACTAACCTTTTGAGTTCGTCTTTTGATCCTGAAATCATATCTAAGTGATCTGCTTCTTCGGTTAACTGTTCAGTGGAAGCAAGAACATTATTTGCTTTCATGAACTCTTCAAAGAGCGACACAATTTTCTGTTCTTTTTCTTTGTCATATTGATGAATTGCATCAATTGCCAGTTCCAAATCAAACAGTTTTTTGAGTAATAGACTATTTTTCTCAAGAATTGTTTTTTGAAGTGATATATATTGTTTTACTATCTCTTCATTTCCTATTCTTGTGGAAGCATTATGCTCAATAGTAATAACGCGCAGAATATTTCTTAGCAAATATTGAAATGTAATACTAATATGAGAACACGTACTTACAAGCTTTTGATTTGCTTCTTTTGTATTATTGTTCCATTTGGTATTAATTATTTCAGTTAAAGTAATGAGAGCAGTGTTGATTGCTTTTAGTTGCCCATCAAACTTTCCATTAACTTTTTCTTTATTAGCTTTTATTACATTCTTTTGTTCACTGTAAACGGTTTCTAAACCAGTTACTAAATATTGTTTTACTCCCAATTGCAGGTTATCATCCAATCCAGCATAGAAATATATCCAGTCTTTATCTTCGAGATAATATAATGGATGCCAACTGTTTACTAATTCTATGGTTGGTACTTTTATCAAGGGAAAATCTATCATTTCAAAACTTCCTTCATGTGCATACACATTCACATGTTGTTGATGGTCATGCATGAGTTGACGGTCAGTAATAGCTTGCATACTGGAATATGGAAATGAGATAAGTGTTCCTCTTCCATTTCTAGTATTTATTAATAATGCATTCTTAAGTGCATTATGAGTGAATTTTTCTGCAAACTTTTCTGCTCCGACTCCTGAATCTGGAATTGATTTCCACCAAGTTCTGTAATATTCGATAAATCCCAAGTAAAAAGGTAAAATGAATATCAAGACAAATGATACAACTTGCCATATACTAGTCCATGTTTCAGTTACATTGCCTGTTGCACACCACTGTGGGATCCATATAAATGTAAGAAAAATAAGGGCTACTAGTGATATTGTTAACCACAACCACGCAAACCAAAAAGCATTTTTATTTGATCGTTGTAACTGTCTTTTCCCATCTATAGGGTGATAACTTTCGTACAGTTTCACATGATCATCATTGGTTGCAACTAGTCCATTGTTTCCAACTGATTTTAAATTATACCAGTTTAGGAAGTTTTGTACTTTTTCGAAAACAGCTTTTGGGTATTGTCCTTGTATTGATATACCGTACTTGTTTTCGATAATATTTTTGGTAGCGAAAGCATTTTTACTATCAACGGTTGTTAATTTATTGATAGCATTTTGTATACTGTCCTTTACTTCTTTAACAGCAGCATCGTATTTGCTATTAATTTCATTTTTCTTTTCAGCATCAATGTTTTCGAAATTTAACTCAGAAGCTCTTTTATCTTCATGAGTTTTTACTTTGTTGTTCCCATCTTTATTAAGTATTTCAGTTTGTTCTTTAATCCATTCTGAATAATAATATTCAAGAAGTTCACGAACACTCATTTTTTTGAGTTGTTCAAGATCTGTATAACTACTTTGCATATGTTTTTGTTTTAATGATTACGAAATGATTGATTACTTATTTTCTTCTTCTACTTCTTCTTTTTTTTCTCCGATGAAAGAATCGAGTTTTTTGTCAATTTCTTCACCAGTTTTTTTTGCAACTTCAACTGTTGTTATTATTGCTTCTTTAGTTGCTTCTAAAGCAGACTGTCCAGCGCTTTTTAATGTTTCAGTAGGATTTTCTTCCAATTCCTTGGCGAATTGTCCTGCCTTATTTTTAAGTTCTTCTGCGGTTTCTTTTGATTTTTCAATCAACTCTTCACCGACATCTTTCAAATTTTCAACTGCATTTTTTCCTTGCTCTACAAGTTTGTCAGCAACTTGACCAAGTTTTTTAAAAAAATTACTCATTTTAGACTAATTTAATGGTTTATTAATAATGGTTAATTCAAACAATAAATCAATGACTTTGATATTTATTGCTTCTTTTAGATCTTGTTTTTTTTGATCTACTTCGAAGTAATATTCAGAAACAGATTTTGTTTTTGGTTTAAAATTTGGGAGTTCAATCATAAATTCATATCTGAAAATAAGATGATCTTTCTGAACACTCTCAATCTTAACTACTATGCGAGGTTCTGTTTGCCCAATTTCTTCATCAGCTATTGGATTAAAATTTTTAATGAAATTATATAAGCTGTTTTGAAATAAATTGATGTTTCTTGATTCCATTAATGGAGTAGTAATCATTTCAAAGATTCCTAGATATTTTTCCTTGGTATGATTAGTAAAACTTGTACTCGTCATCATACTATTTGGAACATACTCAGTACTACCGCTTAGTGTTTTTAGAGTAATATATCGAGGATGGATCTCATGGACACGACCTTTTTTCCCATTGACGGTGATAAAATCAGAGACATGTAGAATACTTTCTATATTGATTAATATTCCACTAAGATAATCATGAAATATTCCTCTAAAAGCAAATCCTACTGCGGCTAATACGATCGTACTCGCACCTGCGATATACCATGAAAGTTTTAGACCATAAATTATCCATGCTATGAAAATAATGATTGGAGTAATAAAACTTGCTACATTGTAGAAATAAATAACTATTTGATCATCTTTTGTAGGTTTAGTTTTTT
This sequence comes from uncultured Candidatus Peribacteria bacterium, assembly GCA_964542385.1. Classification (GTDB taxonomy): domain Bacteria; phylum Patescibacteriota; class Gracilibacteria; order Absconditabacterales; family Absconditicoccaceae; genus CAYLWY01. The sequence goes on along the minus strand of CAZIUS010000013.1, from coordinate 9,355 downwards.
TTACTTTCACTAATAATTTTTGATAAATAAAGAGTAAAATTCCTTGAATTGTTTTTTGCAAATGCCATAAAAACAATCCAGAAATTGCTCCTTTTAAAAATAATTTTAGTATTCTTCCTACTGGAGATTGAAAAAAAATATTTTCTATTTCTGGTAGTCGAAAGTACGTATTAATCAAGAAATATAATTGTGCTATTGTAAGTAAGTATATACTTGATTTTATTGTATCAATCCACTTATTGTTTTCAGATATAAGTAGAGTGAGTACATATGCGAGCGTAATAGTCACACTTATTTCAGACCAATGTTTTAGTTGAGTTATTAAAAAATACGTATCACCATAAAAAATGTACACTATTGCAAATACGCTGATTACAATAATACTAAGAATAATTTTTATTATTTGTTGTTTTAAAAATAATGAGTTCATATGTTTATTTATTTTTTTGTTTAGGAAAATATATCAAATTTATGCTTTTCTGTCTTTTAAAGAACACACTTATATATAATAAAAAGTATTTGTATTTCAATGTCAATATCAATAATGATTTTATAAATATTTATAATTTTTAAAAAAAAGATCATATTTCTAGTTACTAAAGTCACTAGAAATAAAAATTTAATGAAGGATAGACAATAAAATTTAAGATGTCAATTATATTTTAACAATTTCCTCTTGCATTTTTATTATTGTTAATTATACAATTACTAATAATGTAATTATTACATTATCTTTATTCTTTATAAAAAACAACAATGACAACACAACTCAAAGGTCCTGATAGAGGATATGATTATGCAAAAATAGAAACAAAACTAGTGTGATGACTGAAAGAATATGCTGAAAACGCAGGAATTAAGTGATTTGTAATAGGTGTTTCTGGTGGTATTGATTCAGCAGTAGTGAGCACATTGTGTGCAAAGACGTGATTGAATCTTACGGTAATTACTATGCCTATTCACCAAAAAGTTGATGAAGTCGATCGTGCAGCTGATCATATCGCGTGGTTGAAACAAAATCGAAGCAATGTGACCGCGAAGGAGGTCGATTTGACGAATACATATGAAACAATTAAAGCGGCATTATGACTGACTGATGATACAGAATTAGATTTGGTAAATACAAGATCAAGACTTAGAGCAGTTACGCTTTATGCACATACAAATAAAAATAAGTTATTAGTAGCAGGAACGGGAAATAAAGTAGAGGACTTTGGTATTGGATTTTTTACAAAAGGAGGTGATGGACAAGTTGATATTTCTCCCATCGGGGAGTTAGTGAAATCTGAAGTCTATAAACTCGGTGCGCATATGGGTGTCATAGCATCAATCTTGCAGGCAAAACCTACAGATGGTTTGCATCCAAATGGAGCGACTGATGAAGATCAGATCGGTGCTACTTATGATGAACTTGAATGGGCAATGGATGTCTTACATGACGACTCAGGAAATGATATATTTCCAACGATTCAAGAAGCTCTAGATCAATTTCCTGATGGAAGCCGCGAACAAGAAGTATTAGCGATTTACTGGAAAAGACATACTGCAAACGCACACAAAATGATTATGCCTCCTATCTTACCTATTCACTAATGGATACAGAAAATATATTTGGCGTGTATGTCTGAAGACTTAATCCAATGCATTTGTGACATCAATGGGTGATCGACACCATGATCACAGAAACAAAGAAAAACTGTCTACTTGTGTTGTGAAGCGCGAACACACCATGTGATACCGATCGTCATCTCTTTTCGTTGAAAGAAAGATCTCAGATTGTACAGATACTTTACCCTGATCTGCCTATTGTTTGAATTCCTGACTTTGGACATATCCCGAGTCGATTATTTGCACTCGATCAAATTGTTGCATTGAAACGACAGTGACCAAAAGAACAAATCGTTTATTACGGCTGATCAGCAGTAGATACAAAACGATTTACCAATCGCTGAAACACCGTCAGAATCATCGATCGCGTCAGCGGACTTTCACCTGTCGTTTCCGCGACTGAAGTGAGAAATGCCTTACGTATATGAGCGTCGTTAGATGGATTGGTAGATGAGCGTGCAGAGTGAGTGATTCGTGAGTTGTATGAACAGAAAAAATAATCAAATGATGATTAATATTATAAAAATGTTCCTTCAAAAGGAGCATTTTTTGCTTTTTGGAGCAGTAATTATTATACTTATGATGTTTAATTTCTTTGATTGGTAATGGTACACAATGAAATTCAGAAGAATAAAGAAAACCAATCGCAAGTAAACTTTCTTGAAGTTGTGGATACATGAATACAGTTATCAGAAAAACAGCGAGAAAAATGTTTTTATGTTTCGAAAAATGTTCCTTGATTGAACACTTCATACGATGTGTTGAATCGATTGCATAAACAAGAATGATTTTGAAAAGATAAATTGACTGATCAGAGTAGTGCTTGGAGTTTTACTTATCAACAAAACTGAAACACTATTTATTATTGTACTACTACTGTTAACGATTTTTTTTTGTATTGAATATCTTATTCTGAAGAAGAAGAAGTAAGAATTATTGGGAATTATCTTACAAATACAGAAAAGTTAAAAATTATTTATAAAAATATAACAGAAGAAGAGAAACAGGATATATTTGATGCTTATTTCAAAAAAGAAAAAAAACCAAAAATACTTTCTTCTTGTTTACTTGAAGAAGATAAATTATTGATTGTTGGCAGCTGTTTTAACGATAATGAGAAAGATAGTATAGTCTATTCATTTTTATCTGAATATGAAAGATCTAAAATTATTGCTTTAGATAATAGTAAAGAAAATATACAAAACAAATTTAATCAAATAAAAACTCTTTTAAAATGATATATCCCAGCATGATTGTTTATTGATAAATGAAAAATATATTTACGTGTTGTCAGTAACGTTGGTGGCCACTCAAGAATGATGGAGATTAAGTTTTGAATCAAAGATTCTGTTAATTTTTTGGATAAGTTTCCTTTGAAAAGAGATCCAGAAAAAAGTGTGTTACAATCATGTACGTATGAAACATATCAGAAAGAAATTGAATGAAAAAAGACACAATCGTTTAATCAAAAAAACGGATGAGTCACTTATCAAAACAATGAACTTATTATTAATAATACCTTAAAGACTGTTATAAAAAACGTCCAAGCGCGATGTTCATTGTCGCATGATACCTGTTTTGTTATAAGAAATAATGAACTCTATAATTGTATAATCTCGCAAGAAGGGAAAGTGCAATTAGAAAAAATTAATACGCTAAAAATTGAATGAACGGTAACGAGTATTGGAGTATATAATGATTTGCTCGTGCTCAATACAATTGCTTCGTGAAACCGTTGAATTTGAAAACGTATCTTTGATACATTACAATGAGATTCGTGAGAAAGAGTGTTGTTTTATGATATGAAAAAAAATGGTTTATTAAATACGCTACCATTTCATTGATCGATTGAACCTACAGAAATTCGTGATATGCACACGGGTGAATATTTGTGGAAGATGAAAAAGACAGGACAATTATTTTTTTTGAACACGAAACTTTCCGATGACACTCTCGTTACCTGATGAACAAAAAAAACAATTCTTATGAAGACGGTTGCAAAAGAATTAATGAGTAATTATGATACTATTTTTGAAGCACTTGATTGAAAAATTAGTGATTTAGAAAATAAGATAGATCAACGAGAAAAGTTAGGAAATTGGCAATTGGTTTTGGATGAGATTGTCAATTGATATGCTGAATTGTTATTGTTTATGCAAAAGGAAGAAAAAAAACATGGTAACACTTTAATGAGCTATAAAGTACATATTGATCAATTGTTTGTTGAATTAGTTAAAAAACTGCATAGCGTTAGTGTTGATGATGAAGTGGTATTAACCAATATACATGGACTTTCTGAGAATGCACCAAGCCATAAAAAAATATATAAAGAATTGTATGATTCGGTAGTGAACACACCAATAGTTTTGTAACAATGAAAAAAGCGTCTGAAAATCAGAACGCTTTTTTGAAATAATGTTTTTTAAGAATTAGATTAATTAATCGATGTTTCGCAATTGCCAGAATCGCTCTGGATGACGTTTCATGATGTGTACGAGCTCTACAAGCTCTTTGACATCTTTTCCATCTTTTTTTAATGTTCTGATTTTTTTTAGGACTGCAGCCCGATTCAGAAATGAACAATATTCGACTCTATTAGGATGTTCTCTTTTTAGGTATTCCCTTACTATTCTAAAGTAGAAGTTAACGCCATGAATATCCATAATTTCTTCGTCTCTGATTTCAAAAGAAGAAGGAGAAGGAACTACGTTATAAACAATATCACTAATAGCATTACTGAACGTATCGGGATTCACATTTAGAATAAATACATATACTCCAAATTGATCATCGGAGAGATGAGATAGAAACTGTTTACATCCTGCAACATATCTTCTCATCACCCAAACCGTAAAGGTTTTTTTTGTTTCAACAATGTTATCACAATCTTCCTCACTCTTTTTGACAACTGTTGTTGTCTTTTCAAACTTTAGGGTATTAAGATACAGGCCAACACCTTCAATAGCGTATTGAGCAGGGCAATGTTCTAATACCATTTTCCAAGTTGGCGAAACAGACGCCATACCTTTTTGTTCCAACGTGATTGTATAAGAGTCAATTTTTCTGTAGGTACCAGATTCGATTGGTACGGAAACATGACTCTCCCAAAACTCCATAGAGTTAAGATTAGGATTAATTATTTGCTCATAGGGAAAATTTTTTGACCACTTTAGTTTTCCATACTGAGCCCATTTAGCAATCTTTTTTTCATCCTTAGGCATTCTTTGCCTTTTGTCTAGACATGTAATATCTACATATCTTTTTTCCAATTCTTTTTGACTTATTTGTACCATGTGTATTAAATTTTATTTATGAATATTTACTGTCACCTTTTCTATACAGAAATTACAAAGAATTGCAATATTAAAAATATTTATAAAGTAAAGTCAATAATTGCCTTGCTTTCTGAAAATAGATAGATAATTTACGTGTAAGCAAAAATAAACAACAATGAAACAATACAAATTTAAAAATTTTACAAACAATAAAGAAGCGTTGGAGAGATTGAATGAGGTTGAAACAGAAATGCCTGGAATTCTCGAAGGTCCACTCGAGCAGTGGAACTCGCTGAAGGTAGTGCATGATGAGCCAGAAGTATGGCGACTGTGGATGCAATGTGGTGAGATTCGTATCAATCAGCATCTGATATCGCCATGTAGTGATCCATTCTTTCATCTTCATCCGACTCCAAGTGTGGTTAAGTGTATAGCAGGAGGGTATTTGCATCAGACAGGCTGTTATCCTTATTCAATTGATTATCTTAAAACTCAATTGAGAATATCAGACCTAGCAGACCTAAGGGAAATTATCGAAGGTGTTGTCCCTATGGTTTCACAAGTCGTCCCCGGTTCAATGTACATTATGACAGACATTCGTCAGTGTCATCAAGTTATTGTACCTAATGGAGATAAGTGGAACTCATCTGTAATGATTACAGGTCTTCCTTACTTCTCTGGAGCATCTAAATTGCTCTCTCGCAAACAACCAGTTAATAATCCTGTGTTGACTCAAGAGGAGAAAATTAAAGTCATCAATCCAATCAGAAAGCATTATGGACTTTCTGAATGGTAAAAATGATTATCTATTAAAAAAAAAGAGCGGTTCTGTGTGTTTCACGGAACCGCTTTTTACTTTTGGTCAGTTTATTTTATTCTATTCTACTGACAGTTTTGGTTGCTTATTTTGCCAATCTATAATTGCTTGGCCAGCAACAGCCATAAAAAATGTTACACTTCCCCATGTGGAAAGATTGACTGCATTTGAGCCATGCATGATTGCATTGTACCCAATTGAAGCAGTTAACAATAAGGCCACACACCCTAATA
>CAZIUS010000013.1:0-3412 GCA_964542385.1 uncultured Candidatus Peribacteria bacterium | reverse complement strand
CATCAATCCAATCAGAAAGCATTATGGACTTTCTGAGTGGTAAAAATGATTGTTATTTTTAAAAAAAGAATCGGTTCATGAATTTCATGAACCGATTTTTATGTTATATTATCACTATTGTAATCTTACTTAACTCTTCCGAATCATAGTGCTTTTTATATATTCTATGGATTGATCGTCTTGTATATTGTATTGTAGGACTGCTCACCCTCATGAAAGCGGTGCGACATCTTGGAAAGTAATTTCTGCTGTGGTATTGTCTAATATTTCAAAATTTAATAATGTAAAAATTCCATTCCTGACTCACTCACAATACTTACTATATATTGTTTCTATGTTGGATGTTGTGTCTAAATCTTCAGGAATAAAGAATCCCATTGGCCTTTTGTGTGATTGAGTTTTTAAATCATCAAGTATTCATCTAAAAACTTTTTCATGCTGTTGCGCTTCATGCAAAAAATTTTTTTTAATCATGGTATATGATGAAATAAATACTATAGCCAAGCGATTTTGAAACTGGACTATCGAATTAATCCAAACGTCGCTTGACTACTTAGTAAATGCACAATCGTTTTGGTCTCAATTTAAAGTGCGTTTACTATAATAATATTATATATACATAAGAAAGTCAATATTAATATTGACTTTGTATTTTTAATAATTACTAAATGTATTATTTATTCAGTATCGAACAATGAAAAAAACTTACTGAGCGAGAGATTTGGTACAAGAATTAGTGCCAATGGCGGTACCAGTACTGCGCGAGACGGAAGGACATTTCCTCAAAAAAGCAGCGAAACATTTGGGGCGTCGTATTGCTACAGATCTTGCTTTGGTTCTTTGAAAAATCTATGGGATTCCGCTTCAAGAAACAGGGAAAAAATTTGCTCGTCTTGCAAAAGAACCTTCACTTGAAAATATAGTGATTACTAATGAGGATCTTTATACAAATTTACTTGTGCAAGGAAAAGAACATTTTCCTGTAGGGAAGCCAACGATTGTCGTTCCGACGCATCCAACAGGATTAGTTGATTGATTGGTGACTGTTGGGACCGTAAGGACTCTTGTGGATGAATGAACTCCAGTCAAAGTCCTTGCAAGAGCTGAGTTATCATGAATTGATTGGATTGAAGCTGTAAATACAGAATCAAAGTCTTGAAATAAGATCGATAAAAAGGCAGCTCTAGAAAGAGCAAAACAGATATTTGAACAACAATGAGTAATTGTTCTCTTTCCTGCATGAATGATTTGAATTTGTGATGAACATGGAGTAGTACAAGAACAAAGACGAAAATGGAGTGCTTTGCAGGCTGCTCACTATTTATCTGATCTTGATGTACATATTCAACCGGTCAACATAGAATCACAGCTTCCTAGTGACTGATATAAGCATATTGCACATTCAAAAACTGTCAAAAATAGTATCGTTCGTATGATGCATCGAGCAAAATGACTGCTTACATTGGCAAATTCAGTTAATGAGAAAAACATGTCGTTGACATTCAGAGCACCGTTATGACCAGAACAGATTAGGAAGTTATGCGAATGAGTTGAAAATGATAAAGACTGGGCATTAGTGACAGAACGTTTGAGGCAGTATACATTGACTGGACAAATAAATATATAAAAGTGTCTAAAGTAAAATATATACTATAATAGTATTGACTTATTATATAAAATGTTTATATAATTACTTATTTATTTTTAATTATTGTCATGAACAAACTACAATGATTTTCACTAAACCTTGAGCAATGAGGCAAAATACTTACATTGCGTATTTTTGATTATTTACAAAAGAATACCGAGATGTGGGAATGAAGAGAGAGTGAAATGGTGATGACGGTTTTAAATAAAAAGTTTTCTGAATTAACTGGTGGAGATTTTGATGTGCTTATGCAATATCGAGAAAAAAATTATGCACTTTTTTGTAATGATAAAACTATTGGCTATGCACAAAATCAACTACCTTTGTCGTGGGAAGAATTTATAGTTTTACCATTATGAGGTTGTCAGAACACTGTTGTGCAGACAGTAGATAATTTGAAAATAGTTTAGAGAGTAAAGATCAAGATTTTCTCATTGATATCAATGACAATATCGAGTGAAATAAAGAAAAGTTGAAAAAAGTGTTTGATGTAATGTCTAATCCAAACAAGTTATGAGATTTGATGAATACAATGAGACACCCGAAAAGATTATGAGTTGCAATAAATGCAATGATTGATCCAGCTAAGTTGTGATTATTATTAGATGGGATGGAAAATTCTAATAAGATATGAGAAATGTTGGATGTATGTCACTATTATCCAGAAAAGATGTGAGATGCAATTGATGCTGTAAAAAATCTAAGTAAGCTGTGAGTACTGTTAGATAGTATGCAAGATCCACGAAAATTATGATTATTACTCGATAATATGAAAAATGTAAATACTGTTTTGGATGCTGTTGTTAATAGTGAATCTACTGATAAATTATTTGCGCTTTTTGATGGAATGAATAAATTTCCAAATAAATTATGAAATGTATTAGAAAGTATGGAAAATCCAAGTAAATTGTGGAATATGGTAAAAACAATGAAAAAACCTTGAAATTTATGAGAAATGATTGATGGTATGGAAAACCCATCAAATTTATGAGAAGCTATAGAAAGTATGGAAGATACGAATCAGTTATGAGAAATGATTGATAATATGGAAAATGCATGGAGATTATGAGTAATGAAAGATGGTATGGAAAACCCAGAAAATCTTTGAAAAATTTTACACAGTACGTGATCAGTATTAAAACTTTGAAATGCCATAGATATAATGCTGGCTCCAAAAAAAATGTGAACAGTATTAGAAAGCATGAAAAACCTTAATAAAGTGGGACTATTATTAGAAAGCATTCAAAAGGAACATAAGTTTTGACTGTTAGTAGAACGAACGTCTGACGCTACAAAAGTCTGAGTATTATTGGAGAGTATGGAAAATCCTGATAAATTATGAGCACTATTGGAGAGTATGGAAAATCCTGATAATTTATGTCAAACTATAAATGCCATGGAAAATCCTGATAAAGTGTGAGTACTGTTACAGAGAATGAAAAATCCAAGTAAATTGTGAGAATTATTTAATAGTATACAAGATTTTACCAAGTTATGAGAATTCTTGGAGAGTGTGGAAGATTTTACTAAGTTGTGAGAAATTATAGAGAGTATTGAAGATTTTACTGAGTTGTGAGAAGCGTTAAATAATATGAAATATCCAAGTAAATTGTGACAAGAAATAGGTGGTTGAAATATAGATTTTGAGTGAGATTTGATTGAACAAGCATTATTGGTAGATATGTTTTAGTATAAAAATATACGAAAGTTAAAAATCACAATGATTGTGATTCTAATTATGACTTTTTCAGCGTTTAATTAAAT
>CAZIUS010000012.1:3742-17646 GCA_964542385.1 uncultured Candidatus Peribacteria bacterium | reverse complement strand
CCGGGCACAACTCCGTTGCCGATGTGCTGCGCGAAAATGCATATACTCAGCAAAAAAATACAACGATTTTGCATGGATTTACAGCAAACTAAAATATACCTTGTAGATATATATTATTGGCTTAGATACAAGAGCATTTACCAATTCCATTACAGTTCGCCTAGATTTTTTTAATTTTTTTCTTATGGTGGTTTTTTATAAAAATTCGACAATGCCAAAAATTATTTTTCTCATGGGAGTTGCCGGAAGTGGAAAAACTACTGTCCTTCATGAATCATGATTACTCAACTTACCAAATTTTGTCTATGTTCCATCATATACAACAAGACCAATGAGAGAATGAGAAATCAATGGAGAAAAATATCATCATATCACTCCTACTGAATTTCAAAGTAAAATAGATAATGATGATTTTTTAGAGTGCGCTGTGGTACATCAAATTGCTATGTATTGAACTGATTATACAACTATTACTGCTCCATTACTAGAATGAAAAAACAGTATCAAAGAGTTGGAAATGTTTTGACTTATTGCTATTGAAGAATCGCAAAAAATAGATGGTCAATATATTACTATTTTTTTGGATATTCCGCTCGGATTGATGACAGAAAGAATTCAACAAAGACAAACAATTAGTGAGGACGAATTACACAAAAGAATTGCGAGTGCAACGTTTGAAAAAGAACAAGCACAAATTCGTTGTCATCATGTTATTGACGCGACACAATCAATTGAAAAAGTCTGCCAACAAGTGAGAGAAATTTGTAACGCTTGAGAGTAAAAAATTATACAATTCTATAATGGTTTATGAAATTATAGTTTCACCTATCTGTAACTGTTGCCATTGTAATTGAAGTTCAAAAATACTGATTAAATAATTTCACAACAGCAGTAATATCGTTTATACAGTGATTTCTTTTTGGAAAAACATCTGAGAGATAAAGTATATAACACAATAGATTATTTAACACTTCTTCATTTTGATCAAATCATACCATAAAGCTTAATGACTTATGTGTTAATTTTTTGTATTGAATAGATAAAAACAAAACATTTGACTCTATTATCGAAAGTATTTGCTCTTTATTATCTTTTAAAGTTGATAAAGTAAGTAATGATCGATCAATGTGCGTTTTAAAAATCATAGTTTGCAATGCAATTTTTTGTACATCAGTAAAAAAATATCCTGATTGATTATACAACATTTCAATATTTCCGATGAGTAAACATTTATCTTCAGAAAGCACACTCTTTGGTAAATTTCTTATAATAATTGACGTTAAAGCAAACAGTGCATCTGGATCATGTAAAATTGTATAGTCTATAGTTTTTCTCAGTACAGTAAAGAAATCGAGTTTTTGTGCATCACACTCTTTCAGTAGTCATTCCCGTGTATAATGTAATCAATCCCATCAAACATTTTTTTGCCAATCATTAATATTTATAAAATCAACAATAAGTGGTTTTTTTAGTTTTACATGTTGATCATGATTACCATGTAATAACAAAGCAATATCATTTGAAAAAAGTATCATTTTATAATAATCTTTTCAGTGAAATTGATCGTTAAGATTTTGATTTTCTGAATCTATTAATCAGTTTTTATTTCAATGCATTCACTTCTATAACAATAAATAAATAAGTCTTAATAATGATAAATAATAAATTGTCAACATTAATGCAATGCAAATAATTTTTGGAGATGAAGTGTGTTTTGACTTTTCGTATGAGAATCGTATACATAGTCCATTTGTCTTTTTTGAAACCATGAAAAAATATTCACTTATTGGTATATTATGATTACTTATTATTGGTTTTTGAATTCGATGACGATGGAACAAATCGAATTATTGAACATACACGTGAACAATGTTTACAAAGCAAGCAACATCACTTTTAAGTTATCTACCAGATAATGTTGATCAAGTAATGCATGTTAAAATAACACCTGAAACAGAGCAATTTCTTGTTCAGACAAATGAATGAATTGATCCTACTGAATTTCTGAATGTCTTAAAAACTATTGAAGAAGTTGCTGTTGCCCAAGCACCACAATGAACTGACAGCGTGTATTCTGCTATTTTGATTAAATGAAAAGAAAATTTTACTATCGATTCGGTAACTAAAATAGGGCTTATTTATCTAGATACCTGATATGTCTCTCAAGAAATAGCACAATGAGTACGACTTTATGGAGACGCACTTTCAGTAGACAATTTTGCTAACGTCATGACGCCACTCACGACAAAACCAGAAATCAAAGATATTCTTACAACTGCACAAAAACAACAAGCTTCTGTATTGTTTTATTCTACTCCATGATCACAACTCTGAAATGATCCATTAGCATTAGCTTTTGCACAAAAATTACAATATACAGCTTTGTACGGAACACCTAGTTTGGAAGCAAGTAAATGAACCTTCGTCCTTCAATTTACTGGAACCAATTTCACTCGTTCTGACACTGTCTTCGATCCGGTACATGATGATGCAATGAGTGATAAGACAGTTTTGTATATAGAATGAAAAGAGCTTCTGAGTGCGTTTGGTGTAAGTGAATCACAGTTTTCTCTTGCGTTCCCAGTCCTCTTGGGGCAAACAACAAATGGTGCATGAAACCTGCTTTCTGCAGAACAAATTGCAACACTGTATGCCGCATTAAATAAAAATATTGGTATACTCATGGATACTACAGACAGTGCAATTTGATTTGGCCTCAGTCTTCATTTCGGTGATGAAAAATTATATGACAGTTTAATAAGCTTACAACCATTACTCAGAGCGCTCATTACTCCACTTTCTTGATCTGGTCAAATCACAGAACAACGTGATGAAACAAATTGGACACTCAGTGTCGATCTCGACCCAGTTCTTTTGTCTTGAGCTACAAATAATTCTTGATCATTTTCTCTCCCACTGCTTTCATTAAACAAAGAAAACTGAAACACATCATTGTCAATTCTCCCAAGTCTTACACCAGCTCCAAAAAGCCCACAAAAAACGCTCATCTCGTCAGACACATTACTCTCATTCCGCTATAATCCAAGCGCACTCACAGATAATGTATGAAACAATCCATTTCTTACCAATTTCATCGACCAAGTTTCATTATTTTGAACCGGTGTAATGCTATGAAACGTAGTACTCGATAGCAAAAAACAACAATTAATCACCACGTTTGAGACGAAATAGACTCTAGATTCCAGATTCCAGATTCCAGATTTTACTTTCCAGATTTTACTTTCTAGAGTCTAGAATCTAGAATCTCTTACATCTCACATGATCCTCAACGTCTCTGTCATTCCAAATGCAAAACACGAAAAACGAGAACAACAAACAGATCTTCTCGGTAATACGGTTTACAAAGTACGACTCACCGTTCCACCAATCGACGGTAAAGCAAACGACGCCCTCATCAAATTTCTCAGCAAACAATTCGATTTACCAAAATCAAATTTTACGATTGTTCGTGGAAAAACGAGTAGACAAAAGGTAGTGGATGTAAAAAGTTAAAAAATCTGGTTATAATTAATATTGATTAATGATATTTATTGTTTGGAGAATTTTAAAGTGAAATTATATTACAAATAAATGATATTTGCCGTTCAATTTAATTGAATTATATTAATATCTATAACGTAGTATTAGCTTGATTAAATAAATCTTTTATTGCGTTTTTCATATGATTTTGTCTACTCATTTTTTTTTCATTTTGAATGTGAATAACAATTTTCTCAAGATCATTAATTAGATTTGACAAATAAGTTGACTCATCTTCAAAAAATTTTTTATTATTTTCATTTCCTGTTTTTTTATGATATTGCCTCATTACATGATCGGCATTCTTGAGATGCATAACTTTTTCATTAATTTTAATGTATAATTCCTCAGGTGTAAACCAAAATTTAATTTCTTTTTTACCTTCATCTTCATAATCAATTGATAAATCCATTCATTTTGCAACACTACTACCCTTCATTTTAAAAATCGCTATCCATGGTAGATAACTTGAATACAAAAAATTTAAATTTCTATATAAGCGAGATAATTCATCATGCATCCGATCAAAAGATATCTGTTTTACTCAATCATTAGATTTCGATTTTATTGGATGGGATAATTGATTATTTACATGTATTCAACTCATATTTTTTAAAAAAGTAAAAGGAATAAAAAAGAATTACATTTAATAAATTCAAATTATGAAAATGTGAATTAACTACTTAAATAAATATTATCTTAACCAGATTAAAAAGAAAATATATTATATATAAAAAATAGAAAAATGCAATATTTATTTAGTTTTTTATTTAGTTTTTACCAATTTTTTTCATACAAATTTCATAAATAACAACCATCATTTCTTGCATTTTATAAATTTTTCAATATTTTATTAAGTAATGTGATTAATAATAGTCACTTTTGCAAACTTGTATCTGCCGCTACCTCGCAATATTGCGAGGTGATTTTTTTAGTTATTGGTGCTATTAGATACAATCAATTTTCTAAATTATTTTCTAAAATCAAAGAGACTCTTTTAAATAAACCATCTTTACTAATTTCATTTCATAAATTCACACCTTCCAATACTACCAGAATTCTCAACTCTCTCAAGGTTTTCTCTTTTTTATAATGGAATTCATATACCCTTAACACAGAAAATTAAGGTCACATTTTGAAAAATCTGATTTTTGAATATTTAATTTGATAAAATCTAATGAGCAATGTGGCTTATATGGTAATTCACTATTTTTGTATTCTTCACTACGTTTTATTGAATTAAGAATTCATATATTCCCATCAAGCTCTGTCATAATATCAATATCTGTAGTTAGTTTGCGCTTGATATAGAATATTATGATCTCTTCTTGAGTCAATAATACTTTTCATACTTCATCTTGAGGTACTTCTCAAACTCTATTCATTAAATTATAAAAAATAAATATAAACAGAAAGAATATAATTAACATACTCGCCAAAACAAGTGTTTCAGTAAATCACAAAGTAAATGATTGTTCAAAAAATCGAAAAAAATCAGAAACACTTCCGCTCCACTAGCATTTCCCTCAAAAATCAGTATACAAATCATTTACAACGCTTACTCCATTTACAACGCTTCCTCTTTTATGAACATCCGTAACTTCTGTATTATCGCACATATCGACCATGGGAAATCAACGCTTGCTGATAGACTTTTGGAAATCACAAAAACGATCGATAAGGTAAAAAATCAACAAATGCTCGACACGATGGATATCGAACAAGAACGTGGTATTACAATCAAACTTACTCCCGCTAGAATGCAACGAAAAGGATATGAACTCAATCTTATTGACACACCTTGACACGTTGATTTTCAGTATGAAGTTTCAAGATCACTTGCTGCAGTAGAATGAGCAGTACTCCTCGTCGACGCATCACAAGGTGTGCAAGCACAGACGCTGAGTGTGCTTTACGCTGCTATGGATCAAAATCTTACAATTATCCCAGTGCTCAATAAAATAGATCTTCCCGCAGCAAATCCTGAACGTGTCGCAGCAGAACTTGAACATCTTATCTGAATTGATAAAGATGAAATTATTTGTGTAAGTTGAAAAACAGGTGAAAATGTCGAAGCGGTACTTGATGCTATTATCGACCGTTTTCCCGATCCGATTGCTTTTCAAAAAAGTCATCCCAAACAGTTTCGAACGCAAGAACCACAAACGCTTGAAGCAGATCAATCGAGAGCACTCATTTTTGATAGTATGTTTGATCCATACAAATGAGTTGTTGTGTTTGTAAAAGTTACCCATGGGAGTTTTAAAATTGGTGATACACTGCATTTTATAAACACTGCAGCATCAGCACTGGTAACAGAAGTCGGTCATTTCACACCAAAATATGCAAAAGATCCAATTTTGAGTCAATGACAAATTGGCTATATCGTCACTGGTTTCAAAAAAGTAAAACCGTTTGTCTTTGCGGGTGTCTATCCCCTCCAGACAGAAGAATACGAAAAGCTCAAAGATGCATTTGAAAAACTTTCTATGAATGATAGCGCAATTCAGTTTACCTACGAGCAGTCACATGCACTGTGATTTGGATTCAGATGTGGTTTCTTGTGAATGCTCCATATGGATATCGTAAAAGAACGTTTGCTCAGAGAATACGATATCGGGACTATCTTCACGACGCCGACAGTAACCTATCTCGTACAAGTAAAATCAAAAAAAGATCCTCTCGTCAGTAGTGGGCAAAATATAACTGACCTTCACGCAAGTGGATTATACAAAAATATTCTCACTCACTTATGACACAAACAAATTTCAGAAAATCTTCATGAATTTACTCCAGAAGAAAAAGACATACTCAGTATGCGATCAATAGTAACCTCATGATGATTTATGCCAGATCCTGGAGCGATCGAAACTATTCTAGAACCGTTTGTTACTGTAGAGATTGTGTGACCACAAGAACGAAGTGGTAATATCATGTCATTGTGTCAGGACCACAGATGAAGACTTGAATGAATGGATTATTTGGATGAAAGTAGAGTGATTTGGAAATATATTATGCCATTGTGAGAAATTGTAATCGATTTTTATGACAAGTTAAAATCATTAACAAAATGATACGCCTCTATGAACTATGAATTTTTGCGTTATGATGCGTCGCAACTCGTAAGACTTGATATTTTGATCAATAGTGAACGCATGGAAGCATTTTCTCAGATCGTTCATACAGATAAAGCATATAGCACCGGTAAAAATCTGGTTGAAAAACTCAAAGAACTTATTCCCAAGCATATGTTCGCAATTCCACTGCAAGCAGGTATTTGATCAAAAATTATTGCAAGAGAAACGATTTCAGCAATGAGTAAAGATGTCTTAGCAAAATGTTATGGATGAGACATTAGTAGAAAACGTAAACTCCTCGAAAAACAGAAAGAATGAAAGAAGAAAATGAAAATGATGTGATCAGTCAGTGTCCCTGGTGATATTTTCATCAAGATTGCCAGTAGATAAAAAAAATTAGGGACTGAAATACCAGTCCCCAATTATTAATACTGCTGAACTCAACAGTACTTTTAATGATAGATTTGTAATTTTTTCCACAAAAAAAAGGGAATGAAATGAATATGCAACCAAAGATATCCAAGTTGCATAAACAATTTTAGTAAAAAATAACGCCTCTTCATAATGAAGAAAAAATGATTCTTTGAATTCCTCTATAATTATAGGAGAAAAAATCTCATATGAGATTATAAAGAAAAGTATCACTCCTCTAGCATAAAAAATTTCTTGCCAGTTCATTTTATGTATTTTTTTATCTATCCCTATAAAAAGGATGGTATAAAAAAAATAAAACATGAAATAATTAAATAAATATTCATAAAATTTTGTTTTTGTTGACACCAATAGGTACGATTACTCTCTTAAATTACAAGATATTTTTCATAATTTTAGAAAAGTACACACATAAAAATCAGTAATCATCTCTTGCTATTCTTTCTGAAAGGGGTAGAAACACTCCCATATCATAGCAAGAGTCTTTTCCTCAGTAAGTCTTTTGCGCACCACAAAGGTGTTTTTTTAGGTTTCTCTAGCACAATGTATCTTGTCTCATTACCGACCAAACGAGTTGAAAATGTGAAAGCATGACTTTCCGTTGCAACCATCAACATTCCTTTGAGTATTTCGTTAGCGCTTGCAAGTGGTTTGGATCCATTGACCTGATTACTCACTGGTATTTGGGGATGCTGATTAGCTGCTCTCACCACATCAAGTAAACATAATGTATTTGGTATTGCATGAGCATTATCATGAATTATTCTTCTGTTTGTTCGTGAATTTGGAGCTGAACGAGTTCCTTTACTCACCATCATCAGTGGACTACTCATCGTTCTTATTCGTATTTTAGGTATTGTAAAATATATTACGTTGATTCCTTCTTCAGCGTTGCATGGTTTTGTAATTGGGGTATGACTTATTATCATGACCAATCAACTCCCTGATCTTACCTGATTACACACCTTAAAAAGCGAGGGTATACTCTCTTTAATGTCATGAGTTTTTACGCAAATTTGATCATGGGATTATACAACACTTGGTATTTGAGGCGCAGTACTCGCATTTCTCCTATTACGAAAACGTTATGTCCCACAATTTCCTGGTGTTCTGATAGCCACAGTAGGATGAGCAGTTTTGGGACTCATGAGTAATTATCTATGACTTTGAGAGTTAATGCTTCTCCAAGATAAATATCCAGATCTCAATTTTTCATTGATTGCATTTCCTACAGCACTCTTGAACCGATCTTGAGTAAATCGACTACCACTACTCGCTTGAGTTTTCAAAACAGCTTGAGTTATTGCTATTATTGCCATTGTCGAAACCATAGTCTCAGCAAAAATTGCAACGAAAATGACAAAAGAGTGATTTGATAAAGAACAAGAGGTACAATGATTATGAATCATCAATCTTATTTGATGATTTTTAGGAATTGCTCCATCTACTGCAGTATTTGTCAGAACAGCATTGAATATCAAATCGTGAGCAACAGACAGATCTGCCTCATTTATTACTGCTTGAGCCACAGCACTTATCGGACTATTTTTCTTCAAGAACTTTTTCTTATATATTCCACTGACCATCATTGCTGCGATATTGATTTCAATAGCAATCAGTATGGTCAACGTCCGTTTGATTCATGAAGCAAGTAAAATAGAAAAAGCACAGGGATACTTAATCGTTTTAGTAGCATTAATTACTTTTTTTGAAGATCCAATTTTCGGTATTTTAACATGAGTCTGAGTGAGTTTGTTGATGCAAATTGCAGAAAAAACAAAACCACATCTCCAATGTACGCGATTTTATGATTGAACATTTGTAAAAAAAGCAACCTTACAAGAATATTGCTGCGATCAAGATGATCATCATGTCTTAGTTATCAAATTACCTAGTGAAATCACCTATTTAAATAGTGATATTATGCTTGAAGAAGCGAAACAAATCGTTGCACCTACCCATGTTATTTTCTCTTGTTCACAGTTATATAGTGTTGATATCGACTGATTAGAAATTATTGATGAACTGATTGATGAATTGAGTGAAAATGCATGTACTGTTCATCTTACGTGAGTTACGGAAATTAAAGAGCAACTCGCTCATCTCAAATGGTTTCCAGTACTTGAAGCAGAATGACGTATTCGAGAAAGTACTTCGCAATGTTTAGACGCATGTCTAGCCAAACAAGCTTAATTGTTCGCCTCATTGTCGTTGTTTTTTCAAGGTATTAATCAATCATTCTAGTGAATGTAAATTATATTGATCTACCAAAATAGCATGAAAATGAGTAAATGGAGGTTCTCGTTCAAAATCAAGTAATGTTTTTTCTACCACATCTGGTACTACCATCAACGTAATAAGTTGTTTACTTTCTTGTCATTGGAGTTGTCCGACACGGAGTTTTTCAGCAGTTGCTGGTGCAATTTCATCCAAATGATCATAGATACCATCTAAAGATCCAAAACGTTGAATGAGTTGCAATGCGCCTTTTGGTCAGATTCATGAGACGCCGGGAATATTGTCCGAACTATCACCGATAAGACTTAAATAATCTAAGTATTGTTCTGGAGTAAAACCAAAATCACGCGTAAATGCATGGTGATCGGTGAAAACATCTTTTGCAGGATCATAGACGACGACTCATGGTTGTAATAATTGTTTGATATCTTTATCGCTACTCACAATACGTACCTCATCAATTTTTCATGCAGAACTCAATGCTAATGTCGCAATAATATCATCTGCCTCATATCAAGGTGCTTGAATGGTAGGAATATGCAATTCAGAAGCAATTTGATGAATCATACTCATTTGTCGTTTGAATTCGTCAGGCATTTTCACTCTATTTGCTTTATAGGTTACAAATTGTTCTCTCCTGATTGTTTTGACTGGACTATCTCGCGCAATGACAAATTGTTTTGGTTTTTGATCAAGCAATTTCAATAACATACGAAAGAATCCATAAATAGCATTTACGTTGTGTCACTCGCGATCATGTAAAGCAGGCAATCAATAATACGCTCTAAAAACAAATCCAGAACCATCAAGAATCATTCATGACATCTATCTTGTGAATAAATTAAAAATAATTATCTACTTAAGATGTAGGAGTTTTGATGCATTTTGCAAGACAAGCTCTAATATTGTAAATTAAACATAGTTTTAGTATTAACAATTATTTAATTTACAAAGTAGTATAACAAATTCATTCTGAATTTGTTACGTAAAAAATTGTTTTACAATTTTTTA
The DNA here is from genome assembly GCA_964542385.1 of uncultured Candidatus Peribacteria bacterium. Taxonomy (GTDB): domain Bacteria; phylum Patescibacteriota; class Gracilibacteria; order Absconditabacterales; family Absconditicoccaceae; genus CAYLWY01. The sequence goes on along the minus strand of CAZIUS010000012.1, from coordinate 7,348 downwards.
TAAATTGCCGTTTGGATCAATTTGAACGTCCTATTTCTAAACGCAATTTACTATAATAAAATAAATTTGTATTCTGTATACAATTTGTTATATTAAATTCATTCTGAATTTAATACGTAGAAAATTGTCAAATCCAATACTCACTTACAGTTTCAAACCATTCTTTATCCTATTACTTTCTGCAATTTTCTATATGCTTCAATAAAATTGTATTTAATCTATTTGCTCAATATGGAAATTCATCTCGCATCTCTAGAGGCAATGTATCACCAAGGACATCAACTTGCTGAACAATGACATTTCTTTTTGTTGAATGGAGAATTAGGCGCTTGAAAAACCACCCTTGCAAAATGAATTGCTGAACAGATTGGAATAGATCCACTAACCGTTACTAGCCCAACGTATACCTATGTACAAACATATAATGACATACTGCTTCATGTGGATATGCGAAGAATTGAGTCTGCATCATATTTACATGAAAGCTGAATTCTTGATTTAATACAAGCGTATCCATATGTCATAATTGAATGGCCAAAACGGACGTCGTTATATGCAAATTCAGATCGATTAACTATTTCTATTGCAAAAAATGAGTCATGAAGAGACATAACAATAAAACAATGGAAAGATTCACTATAATGATTTCAAAAAACTAAGTATTCACGGGAGATGTAAATTATATTTCCATCACACGACCTCTTGATCAAGTGATGCAAACGTTGTTATAACTTTCTGTAAAAATTGGTGTTGCTGTTGTATTGTCTTCCCTCAGAGTTGTACTAATAACCAACGATAGATAATATGATTATTACCATACATGAAACGATAATCTTCAAGTTCATCACCAAATGCATCAGCGACCAACTGCGCAAAGTCATTTCTTAGAATATAAGTCCCAGATTTTTCAAGTATTGGATGATTATCAATATCTTTTCAAGCATTGTTAAATAAACGAACAATTTGTTTTTTCTTCATTGGCGTCAATCATTTCAGTTCATTGCGGCCAAATAGTTTTGAAGCGGTCACACCATCAAGATATCCTCTTGCATCTGCATAGACGACATACGATACATATCGAGCATTTGGTAGTATATCACTATACGGTAAATATCATGGATACCAACCAAACTCATCAAATGAAACATTTTCATCCATAGCCATGATTTTGGTTATTATTTTAATCGCTTCTGCCACCGTGATTGCAACATCGCCATGATAATTGGTGTGATGTGACCATGTCTGTCATCAAACCAAACAATATGATTCCAACGTCATGATTGCCTCTTGTGCTGGGTTCCATAATAAATCTTTAAAAGCAGCACGTTCAGACTTTTCTTTTGTATACTTACAAATCGTGTCAAAACGTTTTAATGAAACACGTAAACGATCAATAATTCTTTGTTTTGGACTAATGGCTGATACAGACCAGTTTGGTTCTATTGATTGAATTTGAAATCATACAATTTTTTCTTCCGCGTGAGTTGATGATGTATGTGATATCTGTTCACCAAGAGCTCCAATAAAAAGCACTACTGCAAAGAGCATTGTTACGAGCAAACGGAAAACTGATTTAATTTTTCTCATCACAAAATCGGAAAATAGAGATATATAAGTATATATCAATAATTCAAATTACACAAAAATAGCATGATATACGAAACTATTGTATACCAAAAATTCTAAAAGTATATGTAATATTTTTATGGATTCAAAAATACTTAATTTATAATTTTACGAATGAATTGTTGCATTCGATGTGGTTCATACTCAGATCATCATAAGGTATCTGCACTTCCATGACCTTCTTCTTTTTTCTGTTCAAGTTTATCAAGCTGTTTGAGTAATAAATCATATTGTTGTTTATAATTTTTTCATCTTAACTCATCTGCTAATTGCCAATAATATTCTTCTTGATTACCCTGATAGTAAAAATATGGCTGTAATATCGGAAGAAATTTCTTAACCAAAATTTCTGCTGCTGCTGCTCTCGTCACTACCGCTCTTTTGTCTAGGAGATCTATAATCATTTCACGACTCAAGACTTGTCATTCTGGTATGCGACGTATCAAATCTATAAACTCTTCACGTGTAACAGAAGCGTAAGGTTTGAAAAATGTCATCAATCATTGTTTTGCTCGAGCAAGTAACAATCAACGTTTTATAGCTTCTTCAATATATGGAGCTCACCAAAATCATGCTGGCACATCAAAAAAGAGAACTTCATTTATTGGATTAACAGTCTGTCCAGATAAAACTACTTCGTCTGTTGGTACCGATCACTCACTGATTTGAATTATTTTAATAACCATTTTAATTAATTCAGCTCTAGTAATAGGACGTTTTGGTCAAAACGAGTCTAAATCTCATCATATTCATTGTACAACACATGCGTCACGAAGTAATTCGATCGCTGCTTTTTGTTTTGTTGAAGAAATATCTTTAAATTTAATTTGATCATAAGCAACATCTGCAAAAAGACAAACTGAACGTTCTCATTGTAGTTGATGCATAATTTCTTGATAATAATCTTTGTAGATTGCTCTACATGAATCATTCATCACAAAATCAATTGATCAATCTTTTTCAGGTACATACCATCCAGAAGGTGATCATTTTGGATCACAATATGGCTGTCAAATCAATGAATCATAACAAATAGTAGATTTATCAACTCATGTAACAACAGACGATGAAGGAATTACAAGTAGGTTTGATAATCATCCACAACAGGTTCAGAAAATATTTTTTTCAGTAAATGCTTTTCAATGAGTATAACAATCGTCAGTACCACATTGACTTGGAGAATTTGGTAAACATCTCCATCCTGATTCTATAACACAACCAGCACATCAATCTTTTGAACTATTGTTACCATCATCACATTGTTCATTTCATTCTAATAGTCAATTACCGCAAGAATTCACTGTTCATCAAGTCACTACTACTCATCATCCTGTTGAAGATCAGGTGCTTGTCGATCAGGTGCTCGTTGCAGTTCTATTTAATGTTAGGGTCAACGTATTTTGATCCATTTCCAATCAGCTTTGTCGATTTTGTGAGGTTGAACAAGTAATAGTTCAAAGATAATTGCGTATCGGAAGTCAATAACACAAATTTTGAGCAATTACAGAAACAGAAAGATTGGCTGCAGTACTCGTTACGGTAGTTTTAAAGATTATCTTTCATACATATGTTCTTGAATTTGTAGTTGTAGAAGTTGGTCTTCATGTTAATTTCATTACAAAAACCGGATCTCCATTATCGACATCATATCACTGAAAAGCACCATCTCACAACAAACTATAAGAACCGGAAATAAATGAAATACCTGCAGGCAAATTAACAAATAAATCAAGTGTTCACTCTGGATATTGCGGTTCACGACTCGTATATGACCGATCTAATGTTCGTTGTAATATCTCTCATACTATAGGATTTCTTTTATTTACCTCCAAATCTATTGTTCACGATGGATATTGTTGTTCCCCAGTATATATAATTCATGTACCGGTAGATCATCATGTTCACGTTTGTCATCACGTTCAGGTAGATCATCATGTTCAAGTCTGTCAACCAGTTCATGTCGATCCAGCAACGAGACAA
>CAZIUS010000012.1:3028-3732 GCA_964542385.1 uncultured Candidatus Peribacteria bacterium | reverse complement strand
ATTGCGGTTCACGACTCGTATATGACCGATCTAATGTTCGTTGTAATATCTCTCCCACTATTGGAGTTGATTTATTAACGGATAAATCAATTGTTCATGATGGATATTGTTGTTCACCAGTATATATTACTCACGTACCGATAGATCACGTCCCTGTTTGTCATCATGTTCCTGTAGATCATCATGTTCATGTCGATCATCAAGTTCATGTTGCTCCAGCAACGAGACAAATTCATCTCCCCAGTCATCACGTATTGGTCGAAACGCAAGGAATTCAATGTGCTGAGACTGCTCTACACACATTCAAACGTCATGATCACAAATTTCCTTGTTGAAAATGAGTAGAATTTGATAATGCATCGGATGTTTTCATCAATGTATCAAACGGATTAGTATCTCACAATGACGCTAATAATCACAACGCTGATGCAATGATTGGAGTAGCCATAGATGTTCATTGGTACGAAGCATATGTTCAACCAGGTACAGTCGATAATATACTCGTACCAGGAGCTGAAATATCAATCCATGATCAATAATTAGAAAAAGATGCTTTTTGATCATTTGCATCTACTGCTCATACCGCTATTACTCCTGGTGATGCCGCTGGATATTGAATGGTGTTCACATTTTCATTTCACGCAGCAGCGACAAAGATTTTTTCTGGATGAGCAGCAATCAACGATTCCAAAGTCGAATTGGTA
>CAZIUS010000012.1:430-3018 GCA_964542385.1 uncultured Candidatus Peribacteria bacterium | reverse complement strand
GTCATCAAAATGACATACTAATAATTCTTACTTGTGATTGACTTACCGCATAGGATATTGCTTCTATAGCATGTGTTATATTTTCTGGGCTTGAAGAATCCAACGTTGCCTTAATTGGCATCACACGAACTCCACCTCAAACAGATGCAATTCCAGTACCGTTATTGGTCATAGCTCCTGCTAATCATAACGTATGTGTTCCATGTCCTACATACTGGCTTGAAAGCCATGTTGATGGTATTGAAGGATCAGTATCATTGTTTGCAACATCTCTTCCAGCAACATATGATCACTGTAAATCAGGATGGGTGAGATCAAATCCATTATCAATAACTGCTATCACCACTGAAGCATTTCAAGAAGCTCATGCATTGTTCGCTTTATCTGCTTCAATTTTTCATAAATATCGTTGATTTACTGCCTGCGGATCAGTATAAGAAACGGTATAAATAGGCTCTTTTTCAACAAACTCTACCGCTAAATTATTTTTCAGTTGCACTATAAGCGCATCGAGTTGTGGTAGTGTATCAAACGCAACTCTATAAATATTTGCTAAATCTTCTTGTTTTGGTGTTCATGATGCTAAATTAAAGACATGATCTATACGATTGACATCATAATCAAACAATTGATCAATTGCACGAACCATCAATAAAGGCGCGACACCATTTTGCTCATACATACTCGCAACTTTACCAACCAGATATCAAATATATCTTTCTTCAGAATTTAAAATCATCGTGTCAGCATAGGTTGGGAGCAATAATTTGTTTTCTTTTTTAAATTTAATCAAAAGAGAGTCTTTACGCCATTGTTGATTTTCGGTAGTAGTAGGTAAAACAGTTTGAGTTTGTGTTGACTGTGGACTATCAAAAAGCACACGAGACTGAGCAATTCATCCATCATTCAAGACATTATATGCACAATTTGTGCTTGTACAGTCGCTATTTAGAGTGCAACGTCTTCCATTAACACATTTCAAACAACTTCAACCACAGTCAATATCTGTCTCACTACCGTTTAGAATACCATCTGCACAACTACCCGTTCATATTCATACACATGCTTGACATCACGTCGTACCACAATCTACTCCTGTTTCAGTTCAGTCACGCACACCATTGCTACAACAGGTAGGTGAACCAAAACAATCACTATCTGCACAATCAATGCCTGTATCGACATCTTCATCAATACCTCACGTACAAATTTCTGCTGTTCCACTTCAAGAAGAAACCGTTCCACAAATCATATCTCCATTTGGATCAGGACAACCTATAGTAATGGGATCATCAATTACTCAAGTCACACTGTTTGCATCAAACACTATATTATTATCTTGCAACGTATAGGTCAAAAGTACATCTCCTCATTGTTGTGTGAGTGAATACCAACCAGGACTCAACGTATTCCATGCGCTACTGGTCCGTTTCAAAACATCAAATCAAGACTGTAAAGTCGTATTTTTAAAACGCAACTGAGCATTGGTGCTTGGAGCATTTGTTATTACACGAAAAGATAAGACTCAAGGAGGATAGATTCATCACGTCGGAATCGCAATATTACTCGCAGAAAATTGTTGAATCGTATCACCTGAAGAAACAGTTAAAACAGCAGTTACGTTTGTATTGGTAGTTGTGGTTTGTACATATCACGATTGCTGAGCATCTGGAATTCCATCGCTATTATTGTCTGTGAAACCAGTTCATATAGTTCAAGTTCATACTGATCATGATCATGATCATACTCATCCCGATCATGTGTCGGTGCCTCATCAAGTTAATCACACATAACAAGCTCATAAACACAATCATCAGCAATCTATTCAAGTTTCATTACCATCTTGAATTGTATTACTACAACACACATTTGAACCAAAACAGTCTGTATCACTACAATCTACACTTCCATCACCATCATCATCAAGACCATTATCGCACGCTCAAAGTTCATTTGTCAAAAAAGATCATGTATACACACAATCAAAATTGGTCCCTGTTCAATCAAGACAAGTAGATCAACAGATTATTCATCATAATACTATTCACGGTGAAGAATCAGCTGCATTACATCATTCTAAAAACGAAAAGGTTCAACTATATAAGGTTCACAAAGCACAATCTGAAGGACACGTTTGATAATCTTCACTGTCTTCACACTGTCGATTACCACATGCTGAAGCAGAAGGACAATCTACTGCACAAGACGAACTTGTTTCACATGGACTATCGCATACACCATCTCGATCACACGCAATTCATTGACTACAATCTAATGCCTGCGTCGTAAACTGTGGACGTGAAGGTTCAGTCCAATCATACAAAAACACTAACCATCAACAAAATATGGTCACGAGCAGAGTCACTCCTCACGATACCATCCAATTCTGTTGTCGGTTACGTCTTTGCATACCAAAAAAGAATATAATCACAATGAATATGATGAAATACAAGCAAAAATCAAACGAAAATACGAGAAATTACGTAAATGAGTCACAAAAAAGTTGACAAAAAAAGAAAAACGATTATCATTAGGTATTATATTTTTATCTTTTATTCATTTGATCATGAAAACACTTAAAACACTAT
>CAZIUS010000012.1:0-420 GCA_964542385.1 uncultured Candidatus Peribacteria bacterium | reverse complement strand
TCGTGTATGAATCTCGTCTGAACAAACGTCCACAGTCAAAACACGAAAGACAAATCGCAAAGACAGGCTTTAAAATATCCTATACATAAATGATGCAACTAATTTATGAGGAAAAAAGTATGAAAATCAACTGAAAACAGAAGGAAATGAAAGAAAATGAAAAAGAAAAGAAGAAATAATTTGACAAATATATCATTTGTATGTATAATATTTTTATTATTATTTATTTTTCATTTCCTTATGAAAAAATCTACCATTGCTTTGCTCAGCATATGAGCCATTTGTATCGTTGCTGGTGGTTGGTATGCAATACAAAATATGTCTTCACCAACTACAGACAATTGATTATTTGCTACGCAATCATCAAGATCACAATGTATCAATAATGAACAAGAATATATTTCTTGTCGCAAAGAATGA
>CAZIUS010000011.1:17080-18252 GCA_964542385.1 uncultured Candidatus Peribacteria bacterium | reverse complement strand
ACCAAACTTTTTCCTGCGTTGAAAAATCTAAAAGCAAGCGAAACTAACAAGATGTCGTATATCGTGAAAGGTGTCTTCGAGGACTCATTCAATTATATGAAGAGTGGCGTATTGTTTAGACAAGTGATCAATAAAATCGATGAGATAGATTTTAACAAAAAAACTGAACTGCATATCTTCAATTATATCTATGAAAAGATACTCAATGATCTCCAAAATGCAGGAAGTTACGGGGAGTTTTATACACCAAGAGCCGTAACACAGTTTATGGTGGAGATGGTAGATCCTCAGCTCTGAGAAGTTGTCCTTGATCCTGCTTGCGGTACGTGATGATTTCTGACGTGAACGATAGAACATATCAGGAATCACTATGTCAAAAATCCTGATCAAGAAAGAGAACTTCAAGAACACATCCATGGTATAGAGATGAAACCGTTGCCTCATCTCCTAGCGACGACCAATCTGTTGTTACATGGTATAGATACGCCAATTCATCTCAAACACGATGATACATTGTCAAAACCTATCAAAGATATTTGAATTCGTGATCAAGTCGATATAGTCTTTGCAAATCCACCCTTTTGATGAACGATCACGGATGGTATATTGGCTAATTTTCCAAAGTCATTTCAGACCAAAGAAACAGCAAGTTTGTTCGTGATCTATATCATGTCAATCTTAAAAAATCGCTGAAGAGCTGCGCTGGTCTTGCCTGATGGATTTTTGTTTTCTGAATGAGTTGATAGTCGTATCAAAGAAAAACTTCTTACCGACTGCAATCTGCATACAATCGTGAGACTACCAAACAATGTCTTCGCCCCATATGCAAGTGTTGCAACTAATTTATTGTTTTTTATCAAAGGAGAACCGACAAAAGAGATTCGATATTTTGAACATAAAGTTCCTGAATGACAAAAAACTTACAATAAAACAAATCCTATCAAACTAGCTGAATTTGACGCAGAAAAAGCACGATGGAAAAACAGAACAGAAAGTGATGTCGCACGAAAGATCTCAATCGATACGATAAGAGACAGAAATCGAAACCTCGATGTCAAAAATCCTCACAAGCAGGAAGAAGCTCCAGCATTAGATACATGAGAAATTATCACGATGATAGATGGTAATCTGACTAAGGCGCACCAGATATTGAAGCAGATTAAAGAAAGTTT
>CAZIUS010000011.1:14601-17070 GCA_964542385.1 uncultured Candidatus Peribacteria bacterium | reverse complement strand
TTACTTTCAATTTGTAGTAGTAGCTTTACATCGTTACTCATAATAATGATTTTATTTTCTAGCTTTTCTATGGTGCATTTTGCAGGTTGTTGCGTTTTTACGCTATTTTGGGTGATGCCTTTCTTATTAAATTCTTTTGCCTCTTTTATTGTCTTGAGAGAGCCATTTTTATAACTTTGTATGAAATTCTGAAAATCTCCCTTTTTGTGAGATTGTGCAGCCTGGACTAATAGATTTTTATTGTCAATTCACTCCTACATGCAAAAAAAATCAGCTCAAAAATGGAGATTTCTTATAAATAGCCCAATATGAATTATATATCAATTCTTCATCAATGAGGTATGATTTTTACAAAACGAGTTGGAAACATATATTAAAGAAATTAAGACATGAAAAACTCCATCAAAAAGTATTCCTGAATATTATTCATCAAATGATTTAGAGCGATATAAACCACAGGATATATGAGAGCAAATGTATCTTGATGAAACAACAAGTTATATATCAAATAATGCTGTCATAAATAAACAAGCAACTATATACCAACCATGAACTTTGTTAATTAATTGTATTTGAGATATTTGAAGATGTGCGATTACAACACAAACATGCTCATCAAATCAACAAATTACATGAATAAAATTTAAAGATAATCTTTTGCCTGAATTTGTATATTATTTTTTTCTATGTAATAGTGATAAACTCCAAATAGAATCTTCATCGACAACATTAGCAATCATCAATCAAACAAAGTTATGAAAATTAAAAATAAAGTATATTTGAATAGAAAAACAAAAAGAAATTGTTGCTTTTCTAAAACATTGTAACGAGTCAATCTTTGATAACTCATTTCCTGAATTAGAGAAATTTAGTTTTTCAACAGAGTTTAATCACTTTGTAAAACAGGTATTTTCGATGTATTATGGAATGTGAAATATCAATCAAATTACAGAATATACAAATATATTAATTAAATCTCTTCGTCAATCTATCCTATCAGATGCAATTCAGGGGAAACTCGTCCCTCAAGATTCGACTGATGAACCAACAAGCGAACTCTTGAAAAAAATACAAGCAGAAAAAGAACAGCTTATCGCTGACAAGAAAATCAAAAAACCAAAACCTCTTACTCCTATTCGTGATGAGGAGAAACCGTTTATGTTGCCCAATGGGTGGGAGTGGGTGAGATTTTGAGAAGTAGTGTATATCAAAAGCAACTTGGTTTCTCCATTTCACTATTCAAATCATCCACACATAGCACCTGATAATATTGAAAAATGAACAGGAAAACTTAAATGATATAAAACTGTTCTAGAAGATGAAGTGATAAGCAGCAATCACCTCTTTTTCCCAAATCAATTAATATATTCAAAAGTTCGTCCATGACTCAATAAAGTTGTCTACGTTGATTTTGAGTGATTATGTAGTGCTGATATGTATCCATTGGAAACAAGTATTAATATTATTTTTCTACAAAAATGTATGTTATCTCAATTTTTCTTAGATCAAGTAAACAAACTTGATAATAGAATTAAAATGCCAAAAATTAATCAAGATGAATTAAATTCTTTGATTATTCCTCTCCCTCCACTCGCCGAGCAAAATCGTATCGTTGCTAAAGTCGATGAACTGATGAACCTATGTGATCAACTCGAAGCACGTGTCAACGATGCACAGCAGCAAGGGAAGTTGCTGATGGAGAGTGTGCTTTTTTCGGCTTGATGATAAGGCAAACTTTATTCTATGCGTAGAATTCATTTTTTCTTGTAATGATGCTCCTATTCAAGTTTCTACACTAGAAACACTAATTTGATTATTTTTACCTATAGAAATGCTAACATCAAAATCGATATCTCAAAAGACTCCAGATCATTGTCTTCACAAAGCTCATCTAACGTGATAAGCTTTTCCATTTTTTGTACTTACTGTCGTTATTGCATTTTCTATACTATTCACTGTTTCTTCTACAAATCTTTGTAATGACGTTGATTGCTTATATTGTTGTCTGTATTGATACATCATTTCAATTATAATGAGAATTGCTCATACAACTGCAAATATTATGGTGTATATGAGTGGTCGTCAACTCATAACGATTTCATTTACGTTCATCGGTAAATAGTAAGATAAAAATTTAAAATAAACTCCCCCCAAGAAAAGGGGAGTTTATTTGTGTGGTTTATTGTGTATGACAAGCACTGGAACAATGATAACATCCGTTTACTTGAGTGTAATATTTCTTTGCTGCTTGTACTGCAGACTTACAGTTATCAAAACTTCCTAAGTAAATTCTATTTTCAGACTCAGGAAGTCGACTGCAAGTACTTTTATGAACTTCATGATCTCAATTGGATTGAGCATTTTTATTAACATAGTAGAGGCTAGACATGAGAAAAGTGCAATAATAAAAAAAGTACTAATTTTTATTGATTATTGCCTACAAAACCTTACAACCACTGTTACAAATGC
>CAZIUS010000011.1:10167-14591 GCA_964542385.1 uncultured Candidatus Peribacteria bacterium | reverse complement strand
TAAATACATAGTATAACCTGATCAACTAAACTTAACTGTAATAGATGATTGATCATACTTGTAAGCAAGTATTCATGAGACTCATGATAAATTTTTGTAGGGAGTTCGCATGATATAAAGAAAACAATAAAAAAATTTATATTACTAAAATCTTATTGATTATTGCCTACAAAACCTTAAAACCCATTTTACAAGTAAATAGATTTCTTTCAAGGAATCAAACATTGGCGCCACTTTTCTCGAAAAAAGTGGTGTTTTTTTATGCTGTAAAAACAATCATAACCTCAAAAGTGATAAAAAACACAAATATCATAAAAAAAATAAAGCAAAATACAATATCATTTTACACAAAAAAGACATACACTTTGTACAATAAATCAAACAAAACAACATATTTTTTACATTTTAACTTGATTTTTATACAAAAAAATGTTATAATTGACTATATTTTTTAGGAGAAAAATTATAGTCAAAACCCATATAAAATTTACTTATAGAAATAAATATGTATAATATAACATCACTAAAAAAGATAAGAATCTCAAATGGACTTTCTCAAGAAGATATGTCTAATATATTATGAATGAGTAGAATTACTTACGTAAATATTGAATCTTGAAGAAGATGATTAAAATTAAACGAAATACAAATACTATCTGAAAATTTTGAGATAGACATGAGTCTGTTCAATCAAACTGAAGAAACAATTAATGAATGAATTAATAGTATTGAAAATGTGATTCTTTATATCCTTTCTAAATGTGCAGGCAAACCAAATCTCGGTAAAATCGTCATGAATAAATTACTCTATTTTATTGATTTTAACTATCACGAAAAATATCACGAATCACTCACATGAACTACCTATATCAAAATGCCTATGGGACCAGTACCAAAAAATATTGATACAATCTTATGTAAAATGGAGAAGAAAAATTTATTAACGATTGATCAATGAACATACTTTTGATATAATCAGACAAGACTCATACCAAAAGCAAAACCTGATATGCAAAATCTTACCATACAAAAACTTACCGAGATCGACTATGTGATCAACCAATATGGCGACAAAACAGGGAAACGGCTTACTGATTTTTCTCATGGTGATGCGCCATGGAGATTAACACCAAAGATATGAGATGAAATAAGCTACAATCACGCACACTATCGTAATCCTATTTATCGTGTAACCACTGACGAGGAGGATGGCGATTAGATTTTCTTATAGTGATGAATTTACAAAAGAATTTAATCGTTTTGCAAAGAAGCGAAGATCTATTGGTGAATTGGAGTGACCATGAGATTTTGAAGCATTGAAACTGTTACTAGCAGAAGATCCTACAAACAATGTTGCTGTAGAAAGAATTAATAATCTATGATGATCAATAACTTGTCCTGTCTACAAAGTAAGAAAGTTTTACTGCCAAGACTTGAAAAATAGTGGAAAAATAAGACTCATCTATATCTATAAAGAAGAATCAAAAGAAATTCAATTCGTCCAGTTTATAGAAATGTATGCAAAAGCTGATAAAGAAAATGAAGATAGAGAAAGAATAAGAAAATATGCTTCATAAAGGTTCTACTACCCTCATATCAACACCTCTTGTACAGGCATTTTTCTTTCTTGTGGAACAATAAACGAAGAAACTTCTCCTTTAGCAAAATATTTTCAACTCGTATTTGTCTCGAGCGCAAATGCATCAATATCATAGTTCTTTGCCCGTCATAATAATTGCTTATAATCCCTAATAGAGATATGATATTCTTGAGCAACTGCTCTGGCCTCATCACTAATTCGATTTGTGGTAATAAGTACTGCTCTTGTTCAGTCTTTATATTCTGGATGATGTTGCACATTATGCCAAAATTCAAGGATTTGGCTTTTTTTGATATGCCAAGATGCTCGTTTTTTACACTGCACCAAGAGTGGTGATTGATTGTATATTGCAACAATATCGATCCCTCCATCTGTATATCATCAAGTAACTGTTGATTTTATTCCATAAACACGGTAAAAGTATCTACGGACATATTCTTCAAAACCACGAGGTTTTAATTCGTACATCAATCTTAGAAGATATAATGCCTTGTTATGAGGAAGACCATATTTTCTAAATTCATCATAACGTTTTTGTGCTTTTACCACGAGAGCATCGTTCATGATTTATTAAAAAAATAAATAATATCGTATTATAATCACAAAACACAAAGAAGTCAATACAATATTTATTGCATTTTATTTCAACATCAGCATAGAGAAATTATTTACCCTCTCTCCCCATATCCATGCTTCACCTCTACAAACTCGTAAAGAAAGTGACTCATCACTTCACGATGCTCGACTGGGCTGTCGCGAAGATTGATTTGGTAGTCGTCGGATTGCTTCTTGCAAAACTATTTCCTGTGCTGACGTCAGCGCATCGAGGATGGTATGTTGCTGCTATCGTCGTAGCAGAAATCTACTTCATCAACAGAATACAGAAGATCGTGAAGGAGTAGGATACATTTAACTTTTTTCATACATTTTTCATAACAAACGGCTGTATTGCTGTTGTTTTTAAATAATCGCCAAGTATACTTTAATTAGAAATATATGTAATAACATATATTTTGTTGCAATTGCAAAAAAAATCAGTATATTTTATTTGTCATTTCATAGCGATGCGTATCGTGATCTATATCGATGAACAGAAACAAGATTGTGTATCGAAACTAATACAGGAATGTATTGAAGAGCGCTATGTACATTGATCGCTAGATGAATTTATGGAAAGTGTAACAAACAAGATAGAAGCTGCTTTGGTGATGTTTTTGAAGCAAAACATGTATGCTGATGGTCATGTAATAGCGCATATACAATGACCTATCTTTGAGATGAGAATTGCACTACCTCGTACAAAACATTTAATGAGAATGTTTTTCGTCTGTGAAAAAAATGAGCTCATTCTTATCACATGATGATTGATAAAACCAAAATCATATTCGCAGAAAAAAGAACTGCAATCAATACACAAAAACTATGAAGACAATATTCAAAATGCACATCGTATCTATCAAGACTGGAAATGAGCAAAAAAGTATTGGTATAAAGACATCTTTATTCACCTACTCTAACATCATGCCTATAATCAATGACCAGCAGTTACCACGAGAAAAACATGCAGACCAAGAGATGGTGTCACTTTTTTCATTTCAACTCACGGTAGGATCAAATATGTATCATCGGAGAAAACGAAGAGGTCTTACACAGACAGCTCTTGCAAAAAAGGCGCAAGTGACACAGACGATTATTTCAGAACTCGAAAACGGTGATTACAATCCAAGTACAGAAATGATTACCAAACTTGCCAACGCACTCGACATCGACCGGTCGCTTCTGACCAGAAAAGATATTATCCGAAAAATGCTTGAAGCAATAGAATATTTACTCCACAAAGTAAAATCTATAGACGTCTTAAAAGCAATGAAAATACTCTATCTCGCTGATTACGAATCATTACAAAAGAACAACGAAGAAATAATTTGATTGGAATACAGAAGACGAAATCGATGACCATTCAACAAAGCAATCTACCAAGCTGACGATGTATTCAAAAAGAAACAAGATACATTCATTGCACTAGAGATCAAAAACTACACCGTCCTAAAAAAGAAAGACAAAGAATTTCTAGATATCATTGCCGAGAAATACGGTCATATGAACTCTATCGAACTTATGAAATATACCTATCAAACAAAACCCATGGAATGATGCACCATAGGTGGTAGCGAACGCATGGGTGAGGTTATTTTATAGAAAAAGTATACCATTAAATAAAGGGTATATTCGCTGTAATTGCTATTCAAAATACAAGTATGATTTATAACAATTTTTTCATACATTTTTCATAACAAACGGCTGGATTGCTGTTGTTTTTGGTCGAATGAGAAATATAGTAATGACGCTTGGTCTGGCACAATTCATTTCTCTTGCAATTTGTCATATAAAAGATACATTATTGTTACCTTTATACGACATCTAGAAATGATAAATAAACCAATAAATCAATTTAAAAAAGTAGAAGAAAAGTTGAGAATCTATGGGAAACCATTTATTGACATTTCTTTGTTCCAAAAAATTCTTGAAAAATTTGCTCCCAACTACCACATAAAAACACTCAGCAGCCGCTGACTGATTGTTCCTATCAAAAGAGGCTCCTTGTATCTCAATCTACTTTCAGCAGAACACAATAGGTTGCTGGCTACTACTATTCTTGCTCAGTATGCCAAAGATAAAGTTTACGCTGTATGAGGATTGTATCTGTACAATCAGTATCATTTTAGCGAACAAATGGCTGATCGAGTGACCGTATACACTACAGATATTCGCTTGAAGAGAATCATTGCTGTATATAAGTTTATCTTTCGCCAGGTTAGACCGT
>CAZIUS010000011.1:0-10157 GCA_964542385.1 uncultured Candidatus Peribacteria bacterium | reverse complement strand
ATTTCGAGGAATAGAAAAAGCTGATGCACAGTGATATGGTAGTTATAATCGTATGAGTCCAGAAAGAGCATTAATAGAGATGATTAAGGAATCGAAATGAAAACTAGAATATACTGATGATGTGTATGAACAAATGAGTAAGGGCAATGTATCAAGAGAAAAAATACTAAGCTTGGCAAAAAAACATACCAGTAAAGCAGTCCAAGTTTTAGTGGAAAAATTTCTTAAAGCATGAAAGATCTGATAAATCGCATAGAGTCACTACTGTGATACAAACTTTCTATAAACAATGATGATGAGTTGTTTACTGTTTTTGCGATGAGCAATACAAAATCGTTTAATAAATTCCTAATAGAAAAAGATTTTTACCTCACGGTTTTGCTTTCATTTTTTGCTAAACACCTCCCAGAAATACATTTCAAATGATGAACGTGTTTGAATAAAGTATATTTTCCGTATTTCCGTCTGAGTGAAGATTTAGACTTTTCAGTAAGTATCGAAGAAGAGTTTGTAAATTCAAGGATTAAAAGAAAACAGTTTGCATATCATATGAGAGAAAAGATGCAATACATAGCAACAACGATGTGACGAACGCTAAATGCTGAACATACGCAACACAGAAAAGCACAAGGCAACATTTTTTTGAAGCATAAACACTATACGTATCTAAAATATGTATTGTCCTATACAAGTATCTATGACCAATCAGAACAAACCATTAAAGTAGAACTCACCTATACACATAAACAATACTTGCCAACAAATAATTACCATTTTGCAGCACTATTTGTGGATCCCGTATTGGATGAAGCATTATTTCCTTGGGAAACAATAGAATGTCTTGCACTAGAAGAAATGATGGCTGAAAAAGCGAGGGCAGCACTTACACGCAAAGAATCTGCTATTAGAGACTTTTTTGATATTCGATATGTCCAGAAGAGTGGATTTGATTTTCTTGAGATACAGGAGTTGATTAGTGCAAAAATAACAGAAACAGAAGGGAAATACACCATAGATTGACAATATAATGAATTGAAAAAACAACTTGAAAATGACCTTTTGCCTGTATTGGGAGACGATATTGTTTGATTCAATCTCCAAGAAATTTATGATTTTATGCTTACCCTAAAACCTCATATACTAAAACCATAAACTGGTTATTATACGTTTACTCATCACTTCACGATGCTCGACTGGGCTGTCGCGAAGATTGATTTGGTAGTCGTCGGATTGCTTCTTGCAAAACTATTTCCTGTGCTGACGTCAGCGCATCGAGGATGGTATGTTGCTGCTATCGTCGTAGCAGAAATCTACTTCATCAACAGAATACAGAAGATCGTGAAGGAGTAGGATACATTTAACTTTTTTCATACATTTTTCATAACAAACGGCTGTATTGCTGTTGTTTTTGAAGCATGGAGGAGTATAGTAAAATGTTTAGTTTTGTTTGTATACTATGCTTATACCAATAACAGCTGTTCAGTTATTTGAAGAAATTAAACATACGCAAGATGAATTTGAATTTTGGACAGCAAGAGAACTTATGCCAGTGTTATGATATAAAACGTGGCAAAAATTTGAGGAAGCTTTGAATAGAGCTCAAAAATCGTGTCAGACCTCTAAAAAGCCAATAGAAGAGCACTTTTTACCGGCGCCGGTAAAAACCCCTACAGAACTATGATGAAGACCAAAAAAAGATTTTTTTCTCACAAGATATGCCTGTTATCTCATAGCACAAAATGGTGACCCTCGTAAACCTGAGATAGCACGCGCACAAGAGTATTTTGCTACACAAACAAGAAGACAAGAATTGTATCAACAACGTAATGAAGAAGATAAAAGACTTGAAGCAAGAAAAAAACTCAAAGAAAATGAAGCAAAAATAGAAGCAACTGTCTATCAAAGATGAATCACGCAACCCGTAGAATTTGCAACATTTAAAAACAAATGAATCGAAGCACTGTATAATCTGTCAACCAAAGCATTGAAGAAGAAAAGATGAATTCCAGAGCATAGAGCATTGGCAGATTTTGATACAGAAGTCGAATTGAGAGCTAAAGATTTCGTATATGCAATCACTGATCATAATATCAAACAAAAAAATCTTATCTGAAAATGACACCTTGAGGAAGAACTCATAGACAATAGCAAAGCGACAAGAAAAACACTAATAGAAAGAGAAATTATCCCTGAAAAGCTTGAAAAACAAGAAGACCTCAAGATGATAGAAAAAAGAAGGAAAAAAGAAGATGATCCTAAAAAACTACATAATACATAAAATTCTACAAGTAAATTCAGAAATACTGAAAATACTGAGTATAAATAATACCCTGTTCTTGTATTATCATTATTTCAATTAGTGACAATTTGTCACAAGTTTAGAATTGTGTTTTTTTGGAGTAATTTTTTAGAACTGTCCGCAAAAACCGGACAATTAAAAACGAAGATAGAGCAAGAATAAGAAAATATGCTTTATAAGCTTTTATATTACTCCACTTCCGCTTATCCAAACAAAAATGTTAGCAGATGATCCATGACGGAATCATCAGGTTTTGCTATCTTTCATTTGTTATAGGTTATTGCATAGTCAGTAAAATATTGTTTTTTTCTGTCTGTCTCACGGATGAATGCATCTAGGCTATATTCAGATTTCCATTTTAGCAGATGCCTGTAATCTCTGATAAAGATGTGTTTTTCTTTTGCTGCTGCTTTTGCATCTTTACTGATTCGGTTGGTCGTGATGAGCAAGACTCTCGTTCATGGTTTATAGTGCGTGTGGTGTTTTATTTTGTCCCAAAATTCCAAAATAAGAGGTTTTTTCGTATACCAATGAGCTCGTGTTTTACATTGTAACAGAAGCGGCGCTTTTTTATAAGTACCGATAATATCGTTTCATTGATCTCCATATGAGGCAACTACTTTTCCTTTGATACCATTGACGTGATATAAGTATCTGCGAACATAGTGTTCAAAACCACAAGGCGTGAGCTCATACATGAGTCTAAACAAATACGATGCTTTGTCATGAGAAAGACCATATTCCCTAAATTCATCATAACGTTTTTGTGCTTTTATTAGGAAATCACCACTCATAATTGGTATAAGATAAAGAACTATTTAAACTATAAATATAAAACAGTAAAAAGTTAATTTTAAATAGATAAAATATAAAAGAGTCAATAAAATACTGAAGATTGTAAAGCAGTAATATTTAATAGGGAATAAAAATATATATTATTGAGTCATATAAAAATAATATGCCGCACTCATGAGGCATGTTTTCTAAATATGTAACAATATTATAGAAAAATGAGTCATATCTTGATTTTTATAGAAAGAGTTGTATAATGATTGCATTTACTTTGTATCAAAAAATGTTTGATCCATTGCTTCCAAATAACTCTTTAATGTTACTTCCAAGTGATTTTGAATACGATCAAAAAATGATTTTGAAGGAAGTCATAAAGGCAAACAATGCTCTTTCAAAATTAAATGGGTTAGCATTATTATTACCAAATTCTGAACTGCTTATTGCACCATTGTTAATAAAAGAATCGGTTAACAGTAATGCGATTGAAAATATTAATACAACTGCAATGAAAGTACTGCAAGCAGAAGCTCTGAATAAAGAGAAACTTTCTTGACCAGAAAAAGAAGTAATGCACTACCGTAAAGCGCTTTTCGAAGGAATTGTTCAGATGAAAGATTTTAATGGTATCCCGACCAATTTATTATTGACCGTCCAGTCAATACTAGAACCAAACAAACAAGGTATTCGTAAAATCCCAGTTGTCATCAAAAAGTGAGAAAGTATAGTGTATACACCACCAGAAAGTGAACATATTATCAAACCTATGATGTCTAATCTTGAAAAATTTATGAATGAACATGAGGATGATATTGATCCACTTATCAAAGTTGCTGTTATTCATTACCAATTTGAATCCATTCATCCATTTAGTGATGGAAACGGAAGAGCATGAAGGATACTAATGATGTTGTATCTTATGTTAACAAAAAAACTAGAATTTCCCGTATTATTTCTGAGCGAATATATCAATAGAACAAGATCTGCATATTATGATTTACTCAATCAGACAAATAGAACAGATAATTATACTCATTTCATTCTGTATATTTTACAAGGGATTACTGAACAATCATTGGTGAGTCAAGAAAAAATCATTGCTATCAAACAACTTATGGAATACGTAGAGTTATCTTTATCAAAACAATTTAGTGTTGATTATCATAGAATCACAACATTGTTGTTTTCATTTCCTTATCTCAATGTTTCAGATTTTTGAGAAAAACTGAAAGTGTCTAGGCAAACTATGACGAGATATATCCCAAAATTTGAAGCAACGTGATTGATTAAAACTATTAAAATAGGAAGAAACACATTGATATATATACCAGAATTTATTGAACTTCTTTCGTAAACGGTTCAAGCGTAGATCCTTTATCCCAACCACTCCATTATGTTTTCCACTCTTCCACTCAATACCAAAGAAACGTTGGCAATTTTGGAAACAATCGGACTTAGCGACGATGCACGAGAGCTTATCAAGCTTAGTTTTCGTACGAGAGTAAAAGAATCAGCAGAAGAAACGATTAGCTTTCAGTTTCGTATTTTGCCAGAAAAAATTTCGAGTGCGCAACAAGAACGTATCGAACAAGTACGTGATGAAATTTTCACGAAACTAAAAAAACACTATCCCGAAGAACAAATCGAAGTAGTGATACAAGTCACGATGTGTTGTGGTAGTGAATGCTTTTGATGCAGACAATTTTTTTCCTTGTAATACAATTTTAAAAACATACTATACGGTACATTAAGGAAACTGTGAAATACTCTTGTTTAGTATTAAAATCGTAGTATTATTTACTCTGACGGAAGGTTCAAAATGTACGAGTTTCCTCGAGGAACCTCGTCGTAAAGTCACTTTCGATACGTTAGGGTTTAACATATACTATAGCAGAAATCTAAACGTTTAGGCATTATTCAGAGGTTCCTTACCTATCCAGAGTGAACAGGAGAGATTAGGCTCGTTATAACTGTTCCAGCAACCAACCCAGTACTATTACATGGGTCAGGTGCTCCTTCCTACCTCTCGCGAGGAACGATAGCCCGAACCATCATATTCGATTTAAGCTATTCTTCCCGAGAAGAAGCTTTTTTTTATATTTTCAAAAAAATGACTCATTTCATTAGCGCAGAATCAGTAACCGCCGGACATCCAGATAAGATTTGTGATCAAATTTCTGATGCGATACTAGATGCATATCTCAGTCAAGATCCATTTGCTAGAGTGGCTTGCGAATGTCTCGTCACGACTGATCAGTTGATCATTGCAGGTGAGATTACATCGACTGCGATTGTCGATCATGTCCATATTGCCAGAGAAGTGATTGTCAAAATATGATACGATAGTCCTGAACTGTATTTTGATGGGCATACCTGTAAAATCAATGATCTAACCCATACGCAATCACCAGATATTGCGCAGTGAGTAGATACTGGAGGTGCGGGCGATCAATGAATAATGTTTGGGTATGCAACAGATGAAACACCAGATCTGATGCCTGCTCCTATCCGATATGCACATCAATTAGCAATGCGTTTACATGAAGTCAGAACACAAAAAATCGTGCCGTATCTTCGTCCAGATGGGAAAACGCAAGTAAGTATCGAATACGACAAAAATGGTATGGTCAGAGTCGACACGATTGTGCTTTCGACACAACATCATCCTGATATATATCAAGATCAACTCAGTATAGATATGATGACGCATGTTATTTTACCGGTCATGTGATCACTGGTGGATGACAATACCACCTATCATATTAATCCGACAGGGACGTTTATTATCTGATGACCACATGGCGATACTGGCTTGACGGGAAGGAAGATTATTGTGGATACCTACGGAGGAATTGGAAGACATGGCTGAGGTGCTTTTTCAGGAAAAGATCCGACCAAAGTAGACAGATCTGCTGCGTATATGGCAAGATATATTGCCAAGCAAATTGTCGCACAATGACGAGCAAAAAAAGCTGAACTACAACTTGCGTATGCTATTTGAGTTGCGCAGCCAGTAAGTGTCTTTATAGAAACCTATGGTACAGCAACAGTTCCAGAAGCTACTATTGAAGACCGAGTAAATAAAACGTTTGATCTCTCTCCTGCAGGTATTATCAGTTTCCTCGATCTTAGAAAACCTATCTATCAAAAAACAGCAACTTACGGTCACTTTTGAAGAGCAGTATTTTCTCGAGAACAAACTAAGTAGATATTGTAAGAGTAAACCTCACGTTGTGTAATTAGTCGATAGTTTTTACCAATCTTACCATACCAAAGACAAATAATGACGCTAACATCAAGATGACAAGTGTTTTTTCTGGTCAGACTTTTACTTTTGTCATATCACCGACTGGTTTGATTTCGTCTTTGTCACAAACCGCTCTTACCGCATACCATGCGAAGGTGTCTTGTTTTGCTTCAGGATCAAATGGATATGCATATCTAGTATCCAAGGTAGTCCCAATCATGAGCATTTGATCGACAGTTTGTACAGGCTGATCAGCTCTATAGATTTGATATTCTTTTGCATTTGGTACTGGTGTCCACACGATATAGTATTGTTCACCTACTTTTGCAGCAGAAATTGTTATTCAATCTGGATAACAAGTACTACGTTCTGGTGCACCTCAATGTGTTGGTTCTACTGGATATACAGGGTCTACTGGATCTACTGGTGGATATACCGGAATTTCTATCTGACACAACGTCGAACAGCCATCATTATTTCTAAAGTTACCATCATCACATGTTTCTGGTTCTTCAATCACACCATTACCACAAACCGGTTCTTTGTCTTTCAATGGCAATATAGTTATTACTTCTGATGGTTCACCATTTCTTATTCACTGATCGTCTACAGGAATTACTTGTGCATAATAGGACAATGTCGGTTCTGCCAAAAGCAATGTAGTCGTTGGTTTTGTACTCGTCACAGACAATCTGAGATTGGTCGGTGTGGTTCCATACATTATTTTAAAATAATCAATTTTTCATTCATACGTCCGATCCAATCTCGCAGTCGATGTCGTCGGATCTGGTGTCGCTACAAGTGAGGTAATCTTTCTGAGTTCATCTGAAATAGTTATTGTCTCTACATCAGGAAAGGTTTCGCTTTTACCGTTCACGCTAAGTAAAACATCGATAGGATAGACAGCTGGTTCATCAAACGTAAGATCCTTCACAAAAACACCAGGAGATTGTTTTGTCGTCGGTACTGGCGTACCATCACCAAACTGAAGCATAGCAGAACCAACTTCTTCATCAGTCCTGACAGTAAACGTCATTTTTGTTCTTACCAAAACATCTTTAGAAGGTAATATATCCAATCAAAGAAACAACTTTGTAGGAGCAGGTTCAAAAATAAACGGAATAGGTCACGACGTAGCAGAAATATTTCATTCGAGATCGAGTGCGTTTACGACGAGTGTATGTGGACCAGCAGTAATATCAGATAACGGTAATGAAAAGTCACCTCTCTGATCTGACGATCATTCTTGTACTTTGCTATTATCGACCAGAATGACAATTGGTGTATTTGCATAACTTGTTTTTCACACGACAACAATCGCATTTTGTTTTTCAACAGATCCAGACAAAGGACTATAAATCGTTAATCATCCCACTCCAGGACCAGCTGAATTTCATAAGACAGTAATTGCTGCCGATCATTTAATATTGGTATCATACACATCGACCACATTGATCGTGAACGTTCATGCTTTTTTGATACTCAATCATTTCGAGAAAATCTTCACTCATTGATCTGACGGTTCAAAAAAACCAATACCATTTCCTGGAAGCACAATATTGCTATCTGTATATTCGTGATTTTCAATTTCCAACCAGATATCGCCATCAGCTTTGGTATCAACAGTTCCATCACTGTTTATTGCTTTTACGGTTACATCAGCAAATTCACTCACTTTGAGTGGATTTGGGGTAACGGTAATTTCAAATTTGGTCGGTGCTGCAAGCGTCAAGAGCGGAAAGAAAGCCAAGAGCAAGAGACAAAGACGAACGATGCGTATCATCAGAACTATAAAATATAAAAGTTTTTCTTTATTGTACTTGTGAAACAATCAATGGAGTAGAATAGTCAGCAAAATGAGCAATGACATCTGAAAGTGTTAAAAAGTCAGATTTTTGTTGCGCGTCGATGGTTAACAATGTTGTTTTTTCATTGACCGTTCCTACGTCTTGGAGCGTAATGAGAAATTGTCCTTCATTTGCACGAATTGCATCAATACCATACGGAGAACTAAACGAAGTTGCATCCAACGTAATATTTTCAGGATCATAACTAACCACCAAAGAAACCGACATCACGTCTGGAATTGCTTTCATAGCAGTAAAGATAATTTCTCCCGTTTTATTTTCAGAAATTACGACATCGCTCATACTCAAATCAGTCGTAATAGGCACTCATCCGATACTTGTATAGAAAAAATCATTTTGTTGCAACGCGAAAAAGATTCACGCACCAAAGATGAGTCATAAAAACAAAGGAATAAGCCACTGACGAACTGATTGGGTATTCATAGATAAAGTAAAATCAAAAGCTACACCTTACTTTAGGAGTTTTTACGAAAAAATCAACTATTGGGGAGATTTTGTGATTAAAGTTCTTTACTTTTGTTTAAATTATGTTCTGAATTAGTCTTAGCAGGAAATATTTCTCCGTTTTTGTTGTGGAGGTAAAACAAATAGTCAGTTTTTGGTGCTTCAAAAAGTGCTTGGACAGATTTTACATGAATGGTAGAAATTGGTGTCGGTGGCAATCAGGTCACTGCTCTGGTATTGTACTCATTACCGCTATCATCGAGATGTTGTGCAATACGGCTTGGTGTACAGGTTTCGTATGGCTCTGAAAAGCCATAACACAACGTAATATCAGCATCCAGTCTCATTCATTCTTGCAATCTATTAAAGAAGATAGACGCAATCAATGGTTTGTTGGCATCTTTATTTTCTTCTTTTTCAATCACTGACGCTAAAATCAATCCTCCGTACATACTGAGCGGAAATGAATATCATTTATTTTGTAATCATTGCGTTAATGAGGTGAGTTGGTCACCATAGACCTTCCAAATACGATCATTAAATGCTTCAAGTTGTAAGTAAACAAGCTGATCTATAGTGTCTTTTGAAGAATCGACGATATAGGTATCTGGATACAAAAATCACTCCAACGTCGCAATCGAACCACGTTCTTCAATCGCCTGTGCGATAAACGGATATCTTGACGCATATTTTGTAATAATTTCTTGATTGGTAACAAACGCAAGATACTCACCTGCATCGATCAATCCTTTGGTAACCAGCAGTGCATCGACATCTCGTTTATTTCGTCATTCCAAAATGGTGAGACGCGCATTGTTCGATTTTGGTCATTCCATCAAGACGTCAGTAATTTCACCGATACTATATTGTCCAGAAAAGACATACTGTCCAGGCTGCAAGGTACGCAATTCATCATTTCCTCTCCACGCTCGTTTCAAACGTTGCGCTTCTCGTCGACTCACTTCCTTGCTGATAGCAACGATTGCGGTTTGTCATTCTTGAATAAAAACTGGTTCAGAAAGCGTAATCGTCCCGGCAATACTATTCCACACGTACACACCAATAATCAAGTAAACAATCAATCGTCCTGGTTTTAAAAAGCGCATTGGTACCATTAAAAATGAAAAAAAGTCTTTTCGTATGATACAAAAAAGACTGATTTTTACAAGTCAGAAAAGAGTAACCTATTCCAGTGTTACGTAGTAGTATACATGAAATAAAATTGATTATGAATACTATTTTTTGTGTTTATTGTCTAACCATTTCAGCCATTCGTTATATTTCTTTTGTACTTCAGCAACAAATTCAGCAGTTAATCAAATCAGTGGTTCTTCTCAAAATTCATGAAAATAGTTTAATATAGTAATATAATAGTTAGATTCCGAATGTTTATTACGTTTATCACCTATAACAAACTCTTGTCAGTAAATCGTTTTTTCTGTTTGAATAATATCAATATATCTTTTACACCTTATTAATTTTTCCATCTGATCCAATAATTCAATCTTCT
>CAZIUS010000010.1:16860-18272 GCA_964542385.1 uncultured Candidatus Peribacteria bacterium | reverse complement strand
TCATCAATTTATTCATCGTTTTGCTTTATCGATAGCAAATTCTGATCTAATAATAATTTGATTATTTTCTGTGATAATAGTCGCAGGAACACTGATTTGATTCGAAATTCATTTCATAGTTAAAACACCTACCAATGTTCAGTTTGTTGCCTCTTGAACGATAAACGATGCTGTTTCATGATTTGCAGTGTCAAAAAAATCTTCTCATTTTAAGACAACATCCAATTCTGATCACGCTTCATCACTTGTAGTAATCGAATTCATATCTATAATTATTCATCATGCCACAAGTGTTCAGTCTTTCAATTGAAGCACTCCTTGACGAGGCTTGATAGTTCCTTTATGGGTAGCACCAATTTTTTTTCACACTCGGTTAATTATTTGTCACTCACTTAGACTATATGATGTAGCTCATTGTACAGGTACAAACTCTTTTCATTCACTTCAAATGATATTTGCTACTGGGCTATTTGGCACAACAGGTACTACAGCATCTTCCAGTGCACCAGAAGAAAGTGAATTCCCAGACAATGTTTCGCCACTGAAATTTTGATTTGGTCCAGCAGTACGTACTTGTACGATTGGCGTAGAGGGTGTATTTAATTGTTTTGCAACATAAAACACTAGTAACCCCATAATGAGTAATCAGAGAACTACTCGTGGAAGACGTGTTTGCATAGAAATCAAAAAATCTAAAACGATACCGAACCATATTGATTCTTTTGGTGCTTGCAAGACAAGAGGATCTACTACACTATCAATTGTGGTGTAAGTCAATGACTAATTCACATGTTATGCTTGCAACTGTTCCATACAATACTATATAATATAATTACGTTTTAATCAAAGTGATTTTATATGAAAGAAGCATTAATGATTATTTGAGTAGTTTTACTTGGTTTATACGTTGCACAAACTGTTGTCGCTACATGAATTTAAAATGATTATATTCCCTCTAAATATTTGACAAATCTGTAAAATAATATATAATAATATTACCTTCAAGCAAGGATTAGGTAGAGAAAAAAAACTCCGCATTATTGCGGAGTTTTTTTATTTAAAAATTTAAGAATTTTTTTGTATCACTCATTTGTAGAACTCTATTATTTTTTAGGAGTTACTTTCTTAGGAGCAGGTTTTTTGGCAGCAGCAGTTTTAGGAGTTACTTTTTTAGGAGCAGATTTTTTGACAGGAGAAGTTTTAGGAGCTACTTTGTTAGGAGCAGATTTTTTAACAGGTTTTTTCGTAGTTTCTTTTGCTGCATCAGTAGCTTTTTTCGTTGTCTCTTTTGCTTTTTCAGCGACTGAATTTGTTACATTTTTAAATTTATCTGTTCGAGAGGTTTCTTTTGTTGGTGTCGTTTTTTTTTGAAGATCATGTCGTTGGTTTTTTATCTTTACCGGTTGTTGGTT
>CAZIUS010000010.1:0-16850 GCA_964542385.1 uncultured Candidatus Peribacteria bacterium | reverse complement strand
AATCCTTGAGTTATCATACACATTCGCTTCATCATGCTTTGATTTCATCAAGAATGTTCTTGAGATGACTTTTGCGTTCATCAGGAATTTTAGCGTAATGTGCTGAGACATACCCTATTACTGGTGCGAAGATGAGTCACGGAAGACGTCCTAAATCATGCATAGTTGTTTTCAAAGAAGCAAGTAAAGCATCTTTTTCTTCTTGACTGGTAAATGCAGCATTTTGTTTTTGTTTTTTTGCAGTCATCATGTTGAAGAAAAGAATTTATACTACTATGGTACGAGAATTTTTTTAAAAATCCAATCAGAGCATCTTTTTCACTTGAAATGAGATTGACATATTATTAGTATTCCTTATGATTTAAATAATTGATGATTTTAATATGTATTAAATAAAAGTAATCAGTAATAATTTCTTTATATTATACAAATTGATTACCATGTCTCTTACTCAAATTGTTTCTACTATTTGATTATCCGCAGTGTTTTTAACATGAAATGGAGCCAATCTTGAACAACAAAAAAAAGAGAAAACAATCCAAACGACTACATCGAAAATTGAAAAATTGATTACTCTAAACGATACCATACGACATACTTTTGTAATAGATGATAATAATTCGATAACATTGTTATTAAACCAATTTCAAACACTAAATTGAGGAATAGAAAAGTATCTACAATACATTCGTTGTGATTGAAACGAATACACGATTTATGTTCGTGATGATCATTATCAGGTAAGTATAATTGATAATAAAAATGAAACAGTAGTGTGGTACAATGTTACAATATGACCAAATAATAATGAATCGAACGATGATGACGATGACGTTAAAGAACGTGTTCCCACGGTGCAAGATATTCTCAAACGAATACAATCACAATGATTCATTACACCTTCTAAGACTGATGATTGAATAGTATATAGATGAGATTGTGTTTAGAGTAAATAAATTTGTTAAAGAAAAATTTCAACATTTATAATAATTTATTTTCCATACTTTTTTTCCTTGATGAAAAAAAGTAGGCAAAAAAAATCAAGTCACTTCGCAATCTTGCGGTTAGTTTATTTTTTACGTTGGGATGACGAACACGACTCCCTGAAGCGGTCGTCGTGTGACGAGTTGTTCTGTTTTCCTGTTTCGATGATTGTGTCAGATAATGCTCGTGACGATTGAACGCTTTTAATCCACTGCCTTATTACGTCATCCTGAGGCGATAGCCGAAGGATCCAGACTCTTTTTATGAATCTTTCATAAGCTTAGGATGACATAAAAAATATAATTGGATTAGATTTGTTTTTTAAACAATAAAGTATTGACAATAAATGTAATATTGTTATAAAAAATGTAAATAAAATATAATAATATGAAGATAGAAAAGTCAGGGTTTACGTTTTGCCTTAAAAAAAACAGATGGTATGTACTGTATTCACACATATCAAAACAACCCGTTGGATTGCCGTTCTTAACGGCAACAACTAATGAAGAATTGCTTGTTGAATATTTTGAAAAAAAAATAGGCAATAAGATTAATTCGAATTATTATTTAAAAAAAATTCCATTTGTAAATGGAAGCAAAAAAATAATTGAATTTTCTTTGAAATTTACAAATCAAGAAATTAAGTTATTGAAAAAGTTGATACATCTAACTGATAAGACTAAAAGAATGGCTGCTTCATATAATGTATTGTATCAGGTAGGTTATACAGAACTGCCTCTTGAGCTAAATTATCTGATGAAAAAACTAGATGTTTTATAGTCAATAAAAAAAGAATACCTGTATTTACTGGTATTCTTTTTGTCTATGATTTTCCTCTATATAAACACCTCTCTAGGCTTTGCACCTTCTTGAGGGCCGACGATGCCTCTTTGTTCCATGATGTCGATGAGTCTTGCTGCACGTGGGAAGCCGACTCAGAGTTTGCGTTGGAGCATTGTTGCTGATGCTTTGCGTGTTTCTGCAATGATGTGTATTGCTTGTTCGATAAGTTCTTCATCGTCTCACTGAATCATATCTTCACCAGCGTATTCTCACTTACTTTCCAATAGACGCATAATTTCTGGATGGTAGATATCGTTTTCGGTGAGTCATACCATATATTTGTCGATAATTGCTCTGACGATTTCCTCAGTTTCTCCGGTAGAAATAAATGGCGCTTGTACTCTGACAGGAAATTTGGTTTTTGGATCCATGTATAATAAATCTCATTTTCAAACCAAATCTTCAGCACCTTTGATATCCAAAATCGTTCTACTATCTATTTGGGAAACTACTCAAAAAGCAATTCTAGTCGGGATGTTTGCTTTAATCAGTCCAGTAATAACATTCACGCTCGGTCTTTGTGTCGCGAGGATAAGATGGATTCCGACCGCACGGGCTTTTTGTGCAATACGAGTAATGTATAACTCTGTATCTTTCTTGTTTCCAGACATCATCAAGTCTGCAAGTTCATCGATAATAATCACGAGACGATACATTTTTTCTGTGTCTTTTACTTTTTCGTTGAATTCTGCAAGATTTCTTACTTTTTCTTTTTTCAATTTTCCATATCTTTCTTCCATAAAATCTACAGCTCGTTTTAGCAGTTTTAATGCTTTTCATGGATCAGTAATGATTGGCGCGAGGAGATAAGGAATTCATTCGTAAATACCAAGTTCGACTTGTTTTGGATCGACCATAAGGAATTTTAGCTCACTTGGTGTATTTTGATACATCAGACCGGTAATAAACGTATTTACTCATACTGATTTACCAGATCATGTCGCACCTGCTACGAGCAGATGTGGCATCGATTCAAGATCTCTGACCAAATGTGTCCCGTCAATTGATGTTCAGATTGGGAGATTAGTAAAACTTTGCGTCATTCATTTTGTAAAACTTATTCCTCACATAACTTCGCTCAGATAAACCATTTGTGGTTTTGGATTTGGTATTTCAATACCCACTGTATCGGTTCATGGAATTGGAGCCAAAATTCTGAGTGACTTAGTTCTGAGAGCAAGAGCAATATCCTTGTCGTAATTTTCTATTTTTGAAATTTTTACACCAGAATCAGGTCTGATTTTAAACTGAATTACTGTAGGTCCGATATTAAATCATTCTATCGTAATATCGATATCGAACTCAGCAAGTTTATTTTTGATCGCTTGCGCTTTTTCCATCAAAATCGTTTCATCAAGATAAGACCCGGTATTGAGATTTTTATCGAGAAGATCAAGCGAAAAGGTTGGTTTATCTTTTGGAAAATTAATATGAAGCTGACGAATCGTTTGTTCATCTTCTTTTTGTTGGATTTTATCTGCAAGTTTGTTTTTGAGTAACGATTTTAATAAGTTTGCTTCTTGATTCACTGGTGCTGCATTATTTTTGGTAGTTTCTGCTTCTTTTTCTCATCATCAAAACAATGAAAATCATCACGATTTTTCAGTATTGTTTTTTGGTTCTTTGGTTACTGATGCTTTTGCTTGTTTTACACTCGATTTTACCGATTCATAATGATTTGCAATAGCCTCAAAACGCAGTGTTGGAATTTTGAGATTATAGTAAATACCAATTGCAATAAGCGCAACCACTCAGCAGGCAATGACGACGATTTTTATGGCCTGAGCTTCACCTCACAATCACCGATTTATTGCCCATAAAAAGATATATCACAACCATCAGCCATTTTCAAGGACCATTTGTCTCATTGCTCACGCACCAATTGTATTGAATCATGCATCCAGCAAAGGAAAATTAAGTGCTCCACAAATGATTGTGATTAAAATAAGTCAGAATTTGAATAACCGTCTCGTATAATATTTTTGTCGTATTACTATGAGCAATCCAATTATCGTCATCAATCAAAAGAAAATCATACTCCCTTTTTCACCAAACAGTTGTGCAGTAGGATACGATAATCATTTGAATAATGGCGACTGAGAAGCCATTTGCGACGCAAAAAAATAGAATGCTCAAATTATAAGCAATCCAAATCATAATTTATATCTACTCAGCGAAATATTCACTGATCTTGTTGTTCTTCTACGAGCCATGAATAGAAAATACGTATTCTGAGACGAAATGCAAGAAAAAAAGAAATTTTGCACTGAGTCTATTTACCTTGATTTTAATTAAAAAAACACCGCAAAATACAATTCGCGATGTCTTCCTGTATTTAGTATTCATACAGCACCAATTCTGTATGCTTTTTTGATAATAAATCAATATTAAATTATCACTTTTACATAACAAACTAGAGAGTAGCTATATTTGGTTTTCCATCTACAGGACTATTTGGATGATAGGCATATTTTTTTCAACCATGTGAAAAACTAATATACTGATGTCCATCGTTTCCTCATTCATATTGTTGAGTTGAATCAATTTTCCGATCTATTGTTGGACAATGTTCTGCAAGATAATACGCTGCAATTGTTGATTTTGCTGTACACACTTCTGCATTATTATTGTTTACTGCTTTTCAATCAATTGCTGTTTCTCATTGCGCTAGAGTATTAGTGGTTAATTGTTCCATATTAACTTCTGCTTGTTGTTGTGTTGCTCACGTATGAGTAATAATTGCTTTTTGAATTGCTTGAAGATGAACAGCAATATACTGTTCTTGCGTACAGTTTGGCAATGCTTGTAAATAACGTGAAGCCTCTTGTTTTGCTTCTGAAAATAACGCTGTATATTCTTTTGGATCAAAGACGATTGTCGTATTGTATGATGGTTTTTCTCATGATGGTGCACTATATGAGTTTGGAATATGGATTCAGGCTTTTATTTTATCTGCAGACAAGGTACTTGTTTTTCATGCCATTGCCCAACCGTCTGATTGTAAAGTATCAAATACTGCTTTTTGTGTTGCTTGTTTATTTGCTGTAGATTGTTTTGACTCAGGGATATAGTTAAATGATGCATTTTCTGATGACTGATACGGTTGATTCATGGTTATTCAAATATAATAAAAGTGTTAAAAAAAAGACAACGCGAAGCGTTGTCTTTTTAGTTTTTATGTTGATTTTTGTTTAACTACGGTAACGAACATAGCTTTCTTGTCAAGTTAAAAAAATCCCGCAGAACTGCGGGATAAACTTATTTTTTTAATTGATAGACTCATTTATCAACTCTTTCAAATATTTTCTTATATTTCTGAAGCGTCAGTACGATTGTGTTTGGACTAATCATTTTTTCTTTCAGAACTTCTTTTTGAATATCTTTGATAGACAGTGGTCTTGCTACTGATTCAAGTACTCTTTCGATAATTTCTTTAACTGTTCCTCATTGAAATCCCCATTCTTTTAAACCATAGATACCAAGACCCATGTTAACGAAAATAGTATTGTTTTTAACGAGTTCGTTGTGAACAGTGTTTACTTTTACTGCTTTATCTGGAAACCATTCCATTACTTTTGAAGCAATTTCTTGATAGTGAAGCGGTTTGTTGATTCTTCTAAGAATATATTGCACTTTCTGTTTGATCGTTTTTGGATTTACTTCTGTAAATTCATCAAGACCTACTTTTCCGTAGAATGTAGAAATACCTTTGATTGCTTTGAAGAAGTTTGTGTAGAAAAGATTGTTGTGGAGGTAAGTAATATGATCATACATAGGAACATATTTTGCTTTCAAGGTATCAACAAATTCGTACATATCACTTGCAGTTCATGTTTGCGTAAAGTGAGTAACTGAATCTTCAGCGATTTGTGTAAGCATATCTTCAAACAATGGATCGATATAGAATCCTTTCCAAATTTTCTTATTTCTCTTGAGATAATAGATATCAAAATCACATACAATAATCATTTTTAATTCTTGTGCATTGAATTTTGCAACACCTTTGTTTAATAATTTAGCTACCAATTCATCTTCTACTAAAAATCCACCGTTTGCATCGAGAATCTTTTTTGCTTCTTCAATAACTTTGAGATATTTTTCGTTACCAATAATCAATCTTCTAAATCTCATCAAACCTTGATTTTCGATTTGTCTTACTCTTTCTCTCGTAAGTCCATATACTTCACCAATTTTTTGTAATGGTGTTTCTTTACCGGTAGTTAGTCCAAATTTTTTGAAGAGAACGAGTTGTTCTTTTGGCTTACAATACTGGAGAATGTCTTTTACATTGGTTTTTTCAATGTCCACTTTGATTTTTTTGTCGTCCATTTTAACGCGGAAACCCATTATTATACAGAAAATAATAAAAGATGTGCAATACAGTAGTTATCAGTCTTTTTATCGATATGAAATCAAAAGTCAAGCTATTTTTTGTTATTTTTTGTCTGATAGGATTATTATACTAGTGATAGTAGAGAAATGTTTTCAAAATGTTAGTCGATATTCTCTAAACTTTCAATATAATTGTCCAAAATATACATTGCAGCGACACTATCTTGTCAGGGATGATTGCTTATTTGCAAGAGAATGTCAGCTTGAATGCTCGTATATGCTTCATTACTTCCTATCCGTTTTAGTGTAGGATGGATTTGTAAGAGTTGATCCCTACAAGCAATAAGTTGATGACGCATACGTTTGTTTTGAACAAATCAATATATTACAGTATCGATCTCATATGATATAATAAATTTACTGATGGTTTCAATAGTATGTTCGTCATTAAGTATAAATCACAAAGGAAAGGTAATATTCGTATTTTTTGCCCATCGTGCTAAACCTATTTTCTTTGTTCCTCGATCAATTCACAGGAGACGCATTTGAATAATAGAATAAATGCTGAATTTATAAATAAAAAGTATTTAATTACTAGTCATGAAAAATCTTTACGTGTTTTCTCTTTTTTTACGAATATGAGGGTATATATATTATTATTTACCTTATAGTTTCCCATGAAAGCAAATCCTTTCGCTCAGTATGCACAAGCACGTTTCAAAATGAACGGTTCACGCGAGAAATCAATAAAACATCGTCTTGTTTCGTTTTATCGTTCATTATATGATGTGAACTGGGGTAAAAGTTTTTTTGTTACCTTATTTGAACCTCCGATGACGTTTGCAAAATTAACGACATATGTCTTTGCAACTATGATAATTAGTACAGGTGTCTATGCTAGTGTTGCTCCTACCTCATTTGCTCGTACAAGTTCAGTTGTTAAAGAAACAGTAAAAGCGAGCATTGACGTCATTGTTGCACCTTTACGTAATACCAACGATGTTCGTGAAGATGAAAATGAGGTATTCTGCGATGGAGAGCGACGTGATCCAGAAGATTGCTTAGAAAGCAATGAAAATAATAACTCACTAAATGAATCGTGAGATGATTCAATTTCAAACGATTGAGATGATGATACATGAGATGATATGAACGATGTTCGCGAAGATGAAAATGAAGTGTTTTGTGATGGAGAACGACGTGATCCAGAAGATTGTGTAAAAAGACAAGCAAAGAATACGATGCAATATAGGACCGTACAAGAATCAAACAAATCAAACAACTCAGATGATAGTGATGACCTAGATGATACCAACGATGTTCGTGAAGATGAAAACGAGGTATTTTGTGATGGAGAACGACGTGATCCAGAAGACTGCGCAGAAAGAGAAGAAAAGAATGATTCTGAAGATGATTTGAATAGTTTAGATGATTCAGATGATAGTGATGAATCAGAAAATTATGAAGATTGAGAAGAAAGCAACGATGTTCGTGAAGATGAAAACGAGGTATTCTGTGATGGAGAGCGACGTGATGCAGAAGATTGTGCAAAAAGAGTTGCAAAACAAGAAAATCAGAGTACATCTAATGATAATGAACAAGAAAGTGATAAAGAAGATGAAGACAAATATGAAGACAAATATGAAGATGAAGAAGATGACGATTAATTTTATTTGAAATCGTAAATGTTTGAGTGGCTTTTCGCACAATCCGAAGATGAGTCAGTACTTATCGAAAAAGCAAAAATAAATCATCGCGACTTTGCTCGTTTGTATGATAAATATGTCAATGTTGTTTATCGTTTTGTAAAACGACACGTTTCTGCAGAAGATGATGTTCAGGATATAGTTTCAGAAACATTTATGGCTGTAGCAATAAAAATAAAACAATACGATACTACCAGAGAGCAAAAATTCACGACACGATTGCTTGCAATCGCAAAATATAAACTTGCTGATCATCGAAGAGCGATCTACAAACAAAAAGAGATTTCTATGGATGAGGATTTTGATCCTGCTTACGAACAAGATATGGTCGTTTTGCTCCAAAATAAAACACTGTACGAACAAATTTTGTCGTTTGCTTCTACTTTGCCACCACAACAGTGAAACATGTTTACGCTCAGATATATTGAAGAATTGACAAATAAAGAAATAGCTGAACTATGCGATTTAGATGAAAAAAATGTCAGTTGCACACTCTCGATTGTCCTGAAAAAAATGAAGAAAAGATGTGTTTTAGAACCTTCATTATAAAACACCTGGGTATAATTTTTAAAATGTAAATTTTCATCACACAAAGTGATTTTTTGTCCATTTTTTGTTTGTAATTACAATCCAGATAGCTATACCCTCGCAGCTAATTTCATTGTTAAACAAAAATACAAATTTAATTTTATGTCTAAATCAAATTTCTTTTTCTTCTTTTGGACTGTCGTATTAGGTCCTTTTGAGTACTTTGTGTTAAATCTTCCTTTCGAAGTTGTTGTCCTTATTAGATCAATTGCTTTTGGTACCAATAGATTCTATTATCTTTATTGGTTTGAAAGAAAATTTTGGCCAAAAGAAATGCTTTTACCAGGACGTATTGCTCGAATGGTGAGTATGAAGTTCTTTGTAAATTTAAGCAATTTTATCATATTAGGTATTCTTGCTTATCTGGTAAAAGAAGTATACACAATACCAATTCATTTAACTCTGATGGGTTTTGCAAAAAAGGTTATGTATGTAACTTGCTTTGCAGTTGTACTTACACCTCCCTATGAGCGTCTTCTGAAAATATTAGGATATGAAGAAGAAGATGAAATTGTAGTTGATCTAGCTTCTGACATTTAAGTTGGAAGTGTTTTTAATCGTTCCCCACGGCAAGTTTTTCTTGTCGTGGGTTCTATGTTTTTAAAAGAGTATATATTTTTTAATTATCTTATCATCGATGAAACGACAAAAATTTCTTACTGAATTTCTTGCATGATTGACCGTTTCTTTTGCAGCACTGTCGCTCGGTGCAGCGTTTGGTTTACAATCATGAAGATGAATTTTTGCTGGGATGCTCGCTGCGGGTATTATTCCTATTATTACTTCATTATTAGGATGAACAAAAATTCAAGCGTCTTGACCTACTGCACCAATGACCACCGTCACTGCTTTGGTCGTCGCATATGGATTTGATCATTATAGCTCTACAGCTTGACTCTCACCAGAACATTTTGTAAGTCTTGTATGTATGCTTGCATGAGGGATGATGATATTGGGATGAATATTACGTTTGGGAACGTTAATACGTTTTATTCCAAACCTTATTATTATTGGTTTTATGAATGGTATTGCGGTTTTGATTCGATGGGATCAATTAAAAAAACTGCTTTGATTGGCATGAAATACGGCATTAACATGATCATTGGTTAGTAACGTACTCATTACAATCGG
The DNA here is from genome assembly GCA_964542385.1 of uncultured Candidatus Peribacteria bacterium. Classification (GTDB taxonomy): domain Bacteria; phylum Patescibacteriota; class Gracilibacteria; order Absconditabacterales; family Absconditicoccaceae; genus CAYLWY01. The sequence goes on along the minus strand of CAZIUS010000010.1, from coordinate 7,266 downwards.
TACGTTGCTCTTGCTTTTTGTCTTACCGGTGATACTGCGTAGATTGCCACTAAACACATCATTACGTGCGATGATTCCTGTGACGTTGGTTGTTATTCTTCTGCTTTCTGTACTGCATACGGTGTTTACTCTTGGATGAGAGACTGTTAGTATGGGTGATCCGATGAATTCGTTGGGAGCAGTGAGTGCTTATATGATGAGTTATATTCCAAATTTTTCTCTCATTACCTGGGCTGATATTATGCATGCGTTGCCATTGGCAGGACAACTAGCGTTATTGTGATATCTGGACTCATTATTGACCAGTTTGGTTATTGATAAAATGACGGCTTCATCTACGAAAAAAAATAGAGAGCTCGTAGCACAATGAATTGCAAATGCGTTTGTTGGTATGATTTGATGAATTCCAGGTGCACAAGCAACTATTCGTTCTGTTTTACTCATCAAGGAAAAAGCACAAACACGTCTTGCCGGTGTCTTTGTATGAATTTGCACGTTAGTTATGGTTTTTGTTTTTCAGTGATGGATGCAATATATTGCTTTAGCTATCTTTGTTGGTGTATTATTAAAAGCATGATGGGATGTGTTTGAAAAAGATTTTCTTATCATGATTGTTCAGAAAAAACTGTATGTAACCTACATATGAATGATACAAATATTTTTTGTGCTCTATACGACATTGGTAACGGTCTTTATTGACTTAAACGTTGCCGTTATCTCATGAACTATATTCTTCTTACTCGGTAAAAAATACCTCCAATTTAAAGACCTGGGTGACCAAATAGATGATCTGGTCTATGAGGATTAGGCTTGTCTATTAGTATTTAAAAAACAGACCTCACGTCTGTTTTTTTAGTTATTCATTATTATTTTCTTTTTCTTCAATAATCGTTGTATTTGGTCTAAATTTCATCTCTCAATCTTCATAAAATAATGTTCCGATTGATTTTCATGTTAGTTTGATAACGTCATCTGTGTCTGACGAAACTGGCGTTCAGTCGAAATTTATACCTAATCATTGTTGGACTCTGCGTGATTCTTTTAACTGTTCGTAAGTTGGCATAGTGAGTGATTTTGATAAATTGATGCTCAATAAAAATATATTGATTTAAATGATTTATACAATAGCTTGTGATAAGGAGTGGAGACTATCAGCTAATTAAGCGTTTTTTATTGATTATTAATAATCGCAGTTAAAGATTTATGTTCAAAGTAATGATTTATTGCTTTTTTGTTTTAAAATATATATATAGATTGTTTATTTAAATTATGTAATAGACAACAATGGATTGAAAATTTTATAAACAAAATGTGCTTGCAATTGTTTATAACCATGAATGAAAAGTATGTATTGGCAAGTACAATAGTGAATTTCCTAGTTGGATGTTTCCTAAGTGATGAGTTAAAAAGTGAGAGACATGAGAACAAGCATTGTGGAGAGAAATAAACGAGGAGTTGTGAATATATCAAAATGAATGTTGTATCATACCATGATTTAATAAAGTATTTATTAAGGAATATACAGATGAAGAGAGACAATGGAAAATTGAAAAGAAATGAGAGTATGATTACTGAAAACAAGAAAATATATATTTAGTTAAGTTTTTGGGTGATAGTTCATGTATTACATGCAATGATGAAGAATTTTCTGAGATTAAGTGGGTTGATGTTTGCGATTTGTGATTATATATTACTAATAAAAAACTATTAGCATCTATTGATTTGGATGAATTATTAAAAATACTGATAAATATTACAACGTAGAAATCTTTATATCTTGAAGTTTGACATATATTCGTTCATTTTTTTAGCTGATTCTTTTACTTCTAGAAAAATTTTATCATTCACCATATGTTCTTTCGCATAATTCATAATTGGTCTTACTGACTGAATCTTTCTTCCAAATTCTTCCATCCATTGATGACGCGGGAATATCCATAAATGAAATCAATGCTCAGTATCTTCATTTTGAAAAAAATAGACATCATTAATACTCAGAACATCTCTCATTCATTTCCTCAATTTGCGAATAAGCATAATAAATTCAATTGCTTCTTGATCAGTAAACTCATCAATAGATTTTAACTTTCTTGTGGGTGCGAGAATGAAAAATCAAGGAATAGGCACCTCCCAATCTTGATGTATATTAAATAATTCAGTAAGAATAACGCTCTCATGTGGGAATAGTACTTGCATTAGTTCATAATTGAATAAATATATAGAGAATAACCAACTCTAATTTAAAATCAATGTTTATGCATTGCTTATTAATTATACAAAAAAACAGACTTTCCGTCCGTATTGAGTAATATTTTAAAAATAATTTTTAATCACTTATTTTGTTATGATCAATTCTATCCAGCTGTTTAAAATGGCTTTTATTTCATCTAAATTGTTTTGTTCTCTAAACGTATGAGGTCAGTTTTTAATAATACATAATTTTTTTTCTCAATGAATCATAGCAAATAATTTTTTTTGATGAACACAGGGTGTAACTTGATCATTTTCTCATGCAATCATTAATACAGGCATTGTGAATTTTTCAGTATTTTTTAATAAATCATATTGTTTTTTATCTTCCATATAATTCCGTTTTAACTTTACAATAAATCCATCCCAATTTTCAATTAAAAAACCAGAATTTTGCCATTTATCGAGTTCTTCTGTTGAATACGTTGATGCGCTTAATGCATAATTTATTGGAGTAGAAATTACTATGAGTGAAACAACTTTTTTATTGTTTTTTTGAGCATATAAAGCGCATGAAATTGCTCATAAACTATGTCACAATAGTATAAAATTTTCTTTGTAAAAGTTTTCATTACTTGCCCATTTGATTACATCTTCTAAGTCTTCAAAATAATTTGTAAGCGTTGCATTTTCGAATTGTCAATCACTTTCTCCAAACGTATTGGTCGTATCAAATCTCACTAAAACAAAATCATGACTCAAAAATGCTTCACTATATTGCGTTATGTGTAGTGAATCTTTAGAGTCTCAGAGTCAATGCATGACAAAAACTAATCAACCAATTCCAAGCTCATTTTCAATAATGACCGACAAGTTTTGTTGTTGACGATTTTTTATAAATATTTTTTTCATATTTAAATGATAAGTGATTCTTAACGATAAATGTATCGTATGGAAAATTTTATCTTTTAATAGAGAAGTGTTAGGTTTTTTATTATTAATGTTACTTTACAAAGAGATGTTTTTATAGATTTAATATTTTTCCTCATCCACTGAGCATTAGAGCAAATGCAGTAGCAAAAATATAGACGATAGAACTCAGTTCACTTAATTTTTCAATTCATGCTTCTCAAGTGATTTTTGTTATTAGAGCTGTTAACATAGTAAATGCTAAGAAAAATGCATTATAGCGAGTAAATAGTCATAGCGCAATAAAAATGATACCTATACTTTCTGCATATGTAGCTAAAAATCACCATACTACGGGAAGAAAATTAATACCATAAACACTCATTGCTTCACCCAATCATACCCATCTTTCTACTCATCACTCAAGTTTGCCTCGTCAATGTGAAAAGATAACAAAAACCAGTGCTAATCTTAAAAAAAGAGGTTGATAGTCTTTATATCTATCAAGAAAGTGTAATCCTTTCATACAATTAAGTAAAAAATAAAACAAATACAGTATATTTCAGTATTTTAATTGTTCTAATAAACTCAAAAATGAAATCAAGATAAAAACTTAATTATAAGAACATGAAAATTTTAATAACAAAAAACAGACCTCACGTTAGTTCTTAGATGATAAGCAGAAGAAATACTATCAAAGAGACTAGAGTTTGGTTTGGTTTGAGTATAAGATGATAATAAATGAACAGGAGGCGACTCATCTGATTGCGAGGATGTGTAGCGACTGATATGAGTTTTTGTCTAATTTACATTTTAGCTACTTCCTAATTTCAAAAAAATTTTGTTTCCGTCTTATTTTTTTGACGAAAAAATTTTTTCCTATATTTTTTTAAAAACAAAAATATCATCACAATCCCCCTTTTTCTTTGGAAGATTTTTTGGCTTATAATAATCTGTCTCACCACCTTCATTGATCCCAATATCTTTTTCTTTAATTATCGACATATATTCATTAATATTATTTCTTATCATTTTATAATCTTTTACAACATTATTCGATGGTCTGTCTAAAACTTTTTCTACAAACTTTTTACCTTCATTATATGTTTCGATATCCCCACCCCAAGAAAAATTAAACTTCTTCCAAGCTTCATCTGTTTCAACTTCTTCCCAATATTCTTGAGGATTAGATTTATCTAAAATCAAACCATTATTTGTATTGCGAATTATTCCTACGAGCTCAAATTCTTCTTTTTTTTCAAAAAATTCTGTTGCGGTTCTGTGATAGTCATTACAAAGTACATATCCATTATTATTAAGATTCTTTATTAACTGATATCCTTCTATTTGAGGATTAAATATAGCTACTATATCTGCTTTCTCATTGTCAGACATCTCAAATGTGATCGCATTATAACAATATGCTTCATTTCCATTTTGCAATAGAGCATCAATTGCTTTCTGGTCTATATCAACATAAATTACTCTACTTTCAGGAAAAGATATAGATGGGCTTATATTTGAAGCACAACAAGGCACATAGATATTTTTATAGTTTCATGGAATCTCTTTTTGAAAAAGATTAAAACCTTCAATTAAATTTGTGCTAGATTCAACTTTGTGTGGGTCTGAATTATCATATTCTGTTTCATTTAATTTTTCCTCATAATTTTCTGGTAGTTGACCAAATTCACCTGGTTTTATTTCTTCTTTCGTTAGTACATTAGTAATGTTTGACTTAAATCGAGATTGAATTTCTAAACCGGCTCTAACTCTTTCATCATTATCTTTTTTTTCGTTTGTTTGATTTTCAGTCATTTTAATAATATAAATAAATAATTTTTTTGGCCAAAACATATCCGTAAACTAGCTTTTTTACTATTCTGTATTTTAAAATGTCTATATAGTATGTTATACGATATATAAATTCTAAATAGAAATATACCATAACTAAATCTTACTGATTAATAATGCATTTTGCAAATAACAACAATAACCAATTACTTTCTCAACCAAAAAAAACAGACCTCACGTCTGTTTTTAGTTCTATGTGATGATCGGGAGTATTTTGAACAAATGCAGACGACTCTTGCTAGAATCGACCATAAGAGCGTAGTCTGAGTCTTTGGGTTCTATAAGAAAGCATTTAACAAGGAGAGTGGACTGCTTGATTCGTTGAATGAGAAGCAGAAGAAGTACTATCAAATAGCCTAACCTTTCGTTTGATTTGTTTATAAGATGTTGAGAAGTGAACAGGAGGAATTTTATAGTATTATTATTTATTTAATAAGGTTTTTTCGTTTCGATTTTTTTCAAGAGGGGTTGGGGGTGAATTGAAAAAAAATAGAAACACCTTATTCTTTATTATAATCATACAAAGTACCTGTTTTTTTATCTAATACTATATTCTTAATATCTTTTTCAGGATTATTAGTTATGTGCCAAACATCATATGTTCTTACCTTTAATCCTTGATCTTTGATGAACTGATCGATATCCAATACTTGCTCCATAATAAGTTTTTTTATCATTATTTCTTCCATTCATGTTAAAGGATTCATTGGTCTACCTCCAACAATATCAACTACTAAATCACTATTATTGTTTCCTGATATATCGTTTAATAATGAAGGTAGCTTTGTAATAGGTGTTCATGCGTCCATATGAATGATTCCTGCATCTTGAGTTTTTTTATTCCAGATTATTACCGCAACACAAGGTGCCAAGCCAGAGGTTTCTATATAATTAAACTGATTGTCTGATCCTCTAATAATTTCATAATGTCCTTGTCTTACGGATTTTATTTCTTCTTTTGATGGAGAAAGATTATCTCTTGAATATAAAGATGATAGCATTTCTAAAGCTAGAACTTTATTTTCTTTAATTATTATTTCTGAAGCTACTGCATTTTCTTCTCTTTTTATTCTTAGTGCTTCTTGTTTTGCTTCTTCTCCAAGGTTAGGTACTCCAAATCTATTTCTAACATCAGAAAAAAAACTAATAACAGACAATAAATCAAATGTATCAGATACTAACGAATCTTCTCTGTCTTTTATAACATCTTGAGCATTACCGTCCTGATCAATTCGTATTCTTGCAATCTGCACTTTTGCATGTGTATGTTCTTTATCTGTTATATCTTTTCTGTAGATATATACATATTTTTTGCCAACCACGAGTGAAATATCTGGAATATCATTTCCATTGTTTATTTCAGTAATAGGAAGATTTTCATAGGATGATTCAAATTTTAATGCTTTGACTTTATTTTTTATTGCTTCTATCGTAGGATCTGAAGTTACAAGTTGTTGCTCTCTATCCATATTATTTATGGTTTAAGAAATAAATAATTATATGATTATATACTTTTTTAACAAAAAATGCAAAAACTAAAAATAACTATGTTTAAATCAAAAAAAACAGACCTCACGTCTGTTTTTAGCTCTATTTTACTTATCAAAATGTACTTAGCAGATGATCGGGAGTATTTTGAACAAGTGCAATCAGTTTTAACAAGAATCGACCATAAGAGTGTAGTTTCGCTCTTTAACTTCTACAAGAGAGCTTTTAACAAGGAGAGCGGATTGCTTAATTCATTGAGTGAAAAGCAAAAGAAATACTATCAAATAGCCTAGAGTTTCGTTTGGTTTGTTTATAAGATGGTGAGAAATGAACAATTAAATCATTTTTTAATCAGTAGAATATTTCATATATTTTTCTTAATGTTTATCTTGATTATTGACATATAAATATTATACACATTTATATGTATATAGTATTTTTATTAGATCTAATTTGGTTTCATGAAAATTTTAGAAACACAAGACTCTAATTTTAATAATATTAATGCTATTAATTATGCTGATTTTAATTTACAAATATGAAACATATTAGAACAACACTCTCATACTGTGTCTTTAGAATATCAAGAGTTAAGAGTAGGTAGTAAGTTAGATAATCAATTATCATCTTTTTATAAACACGGTTTTTTGCCAGAGAGCTTGAACTTTAATTGATTTTCGTTAAGAACTTTAAAAGATCAAAGCCAGTACTTGTGTTTAGAAAAAGATACTTCAGTATCACACTTTGTTAAATTTAGGAGAGTGCGTACATCAGATTCTTTTTTTGATTTTAATGGAAATACTTATTTTACTAATATAGAAAGAA
>CAZIUS010000009.1:5257-18775 GCA_964542385.1 uncultured Candidatus Peribacteria bacterium | reverse complement strand
TGGTAAATCTTGGTATGCGCGCAATTAGCCTAGAACATATTGATGAATGGTTGGATCAGATATTCTGAGAAAAACCTGAACTCTTAGCAGATTTGAAAGCAGGAAATATGAAACCGCTGTGATTTATAACCGGAAGTGTGATGAAAATGAGTGGGTGAAGTGCTGATCCACAAATGGTGAAGGAGAGGATTGATGTGAGGAGTAGTAAGAAGTAGTAAGAAGTAGTAAGAAGTAGTAAGAAACGTTTGAGTGGTAATTATGAGTGAATAGTTTTTCATATTTATTTATCGCTTCTAATTATGTTCAAAATTCTTGTTTTTGGCGATAGTATCGGATATGGTAAACGAGATTATGAAGGATGATGGGTGGCGAGACTCAGAAAATGAGTGGATGAAACGTATTTAATTTTAAAAAAAGAGGAGTAAAAACCTCCTCTTGATGTTATGTTGCACATATGATTTTATGGTACAAATATGACACATAAAATTATTACGACAATAACTATGATGCCTGCTATGAGGCATCCTGGTGATCCAATCATTTCATCTCTTTCTTTGTTTGTTCCCCAAAATCCAAAGAATTGAATGTTTTTGAATCTTTGCCAGTCTTCTGAATCGTTTTGATTATCCCACCACATTGTTTCAATTTATTTTACTTACTATACATATTTTTTGAAATAAATCAATAATAAATTCTGTGTTTTATGTTATTAAATTATATAAAATAAGTATAGTGTTTAATAATTCGTACGTATTATGATCTCTTGGAAACGCTTGCGAAACATGCTGACGTTCAATACATTCCTTTTTTTGATCGCTTTCTAGAACAATGATTGGTAGATCGCATGACTGACGGTATTCATCCAAATGATGCGGGACATGAGATGATATTTCATGAGGTGAGGAGAGTGGTGCACTCAAAGTAAAGCTCTAGAGTTTTGTTTTTAATTAAATTAAAAACCTGACTGTAAGTCTAACATTTTTTTATACTTCCCGTTCAATTTTACAAGTTCGTCGTGAGTTCATTCTTCAAGTACTTTTCCATGTTCAAAAAGCAATATTCTATCAGCTTTCTTTACTGTTTGTAATCTATGAGCTACAACGATGACAGTTTTACCATTGAAAAGATTATGTAAAGCAATACTTATTTGTTCTTCATTGAAGCTATCAAGTGCAGAAGTTGGTTCATCAAGCAAGATAATATTTGGATTTTTAAGCATAATTTTGGCTATAGCAAGCCTTTGTTTTTGTCATCAACTTAATCTCACTCATCTTTCGCCGATTTCTGTTTCTAGTCATTTTTCAAATTCTCGTATAAATTCACATTTTGCAAGTTTTACCACTTTTTCCAGATCTTCTTTTGGTGGTTCGGTTTCAAGAGCATAGACAAGGTTTTCATAAATCGTCCCATCAAAAACACTTGGATCTTGGGTGAGATAACCGATATGTTTGTAATAATCAGTTAGTTTGATTTCAGAAAGTTTTTGTCCGTCAATATCTATTTCTCATTTGTCTGGTCTGATATATCAAGCAAGAAGTTTGATCAAAGTTGTTTTTCCACCTCAAGATTCACCGACGAATGCGGTTTTGGTTCAGCCTTGGATAGTGAGATTGAGATTTTGGAAAACCTTATTGCTTCAATATGAAAACGAAGTTTTTTTTATCTTAATATCTCATTTATTATAAACAAATCATTTTCATTCTTTATTTTCAATCATCATAGGTCAGTTATCAAAAACCTCTCGAAGTTTTTCTATATCAACTGAATCTCTAAAAAGTTGATGTTGTAGTTGGAATAACATTGTCGCACTGTTTTCTACAAGTCTTATAATTCAAATAAACATTACAAATTCTCACAATGTATTCGTTCAATAAATCGCACCTACTCACATAAAAATAATCAGTAAAATTTCTCATACTTTTAATAAAAATCAAGGTCATCTTTGAAGTGGAAATGCATAATTTTCTTCATTATTTACAAATCATGTTTCCTTTTTTAAAATATCTATAAGTTTCTTTGCTTCTTTATGGAACATATTTTCTCTAAATACCTCAAACTTCGACATAATTACTTTTGTTGTTGTCTTTGCTGTTTCTAACCAAATTTCTTTTCTCGCTTTTTTTCGAAAATTAAGTTTTCATTGAAACAAAAAGAATAATCAAATCCAAAGTAATAAAAAAACAATAACTCCAACTCAATAAATTCGACCTACTATAAAAACAGTAATAATACAAAGGATGAGTGTAAATAATGCTTGCATTCAATTTTGTGTAATCAGACGAAGTTGTCATCACCAATTCATTGTTCATGTAGTCAATATATTTCAAAGTTTTCATGTTCACATAGATTCATAAAAATTATTATCTAATTTGAGAAGTTTTTCTAAATACTCTACTCTTAAGTAGTAATGGGTTTGCATAAAAAAAAGTCTATCATTATTCCTAAAGTATCGTTCAAATCAATAATATACGACTAATATAACAGCATACAATATAGCAAAAAAGTAAATTCAATCAGACTTTCAAATAGTAATATAATCAGTTACAAATTTTATTATATTCATAGTAAATACAGCCAAAGTAGATCATAATAATGTTGATAAACTCAAAATTATGAACCTACGAGGTTTGGAAATAGCTGGTTCAAAAAACCTTTTTACAATCTGTAAAAAACTCATTTTCTTTGCGCTCGTTTTTTCCGCTGACTTAGATATTTCCATTGAATCATATATTTACAGTTAAAAATTACTTTTAAAAAGTTTATTCACACACTAGAGCAATTTCTTGGAGTATATACAAATCTCTTTCTTGTCTTCATTTTCCTGCTCTTGTTTTGGGTGTATCGGTTGTAAATAAAATTACAGCTTCTTTAATTGTTACCCGTTTGAGTGAATATCATTTTTCTATTTCTCATTGTCTAAATTGCGGTATTCATTTGCTCACTATTGTTCAAATATAACAATATGATGTTTGTTCCCATGTGGAATTTTGTTCAATCACTGTTCAGACTTCCTGAATAGAATCTATTATACATCATGTTTCTTCTAAAACTTCTCTTTTAAATGCATCAATCTTATCTTCATTTCATTTAATACCTCATCAGGGAAGCTTATGGTAATTATCTTCTCCAACAAAGAGTAGTGGCATTAATTTATTGTCATCTAAAACTATTCATCTACAAGCTTTTCTATATGTTTTAGTGGTATTTATTCAATCTTCAGGGAGTTGAAAGGTTTTTTGAAAGTTCATGGTAACCATATTAAAATAAAATACATTGTTTGTGAATGAGAATACAATCATTTTCTAACGCAAAAGAATGAGTGCAGGTCAATAGTGTAAAAGAATTTCTTTACGAATCTTAACTTAATTAGTGCAATAAAATGATTTATCTAGTGCAAATTATCAAGGTGCTTTTTTTCATTTTTCGATTTCACTTTGCCAAATATATTCAAAAATTCACACCATAAACTCGTACAGTTGTTTACTTTTAATTAACACAACGTGAGGATAGTTATTATCATCAAAAAACGCTATAGCAACTTTATGAGGTCAATAAATATTAATATCTGCTTCAAAATTCGAAGGAAAATTTTTAATCACTATCATTTCTTTATATTCCTCAGGAATTGAATACATCACAGAATCAATAAGAGTGGACTTATTTCAACGGTTGCGCGCATATTCTTCATCTACAATCAATTGTTTTGTAGAAAAATTATTAGCTATTCTCCATTCTTTAAATTCCTGTCCTACCACATTAATAAATTTTCACTGACGAGTATATGATCATATAAATGCTCTTATCCCATCAGTCATTGTCATAAAATCAACAAACATCTTTTTGTATCCTTCTTCTCATTCTAAGTATTGAATTTGTGGTTTTTCTCCTATAGATTGTGCGATCATTGCAAATGCAGGAAGTAGTCCCTCTAATGTTTTTGTTTTTTTTACTAAGACTTGAAGCAATCCTTCAGGATCAATTACTGAAAAAAAGAAAATTCATTTTCTTTTGAGTTTTGCTGCAATTCATTTTTCTATCAAATCAGTAAGAATTGCATACACCGTGACCCTATTCAGTCAGGATTGTCTTGCTATCGTTGCTCACGGCGCAGCACCAAGTTTTAGTACCGTAATATATACTTGCGCAGCTTTTTTTGATAATCAATATTCCTGCAAGCCAGATAATAACTCTTCCATGGAATGAAAATACTACTAAAAAAGTCAAAAAAATATAGTAAATGCAATGTAAATTCAAACCAATACGAAGTAAAGCGACGTTTGGATTAATTCGATAGTGAGGTTTTATAATCGCTTTACTATACTTACTAAGTATAATCAAAATCCTTGGAAAATACAAATTTTTACGAGTTGTTAATTATTTACAACAAATTGTCAATATATTACCTTGAATTTAAATAATATATCATTATAAGATTGTTGTCAAGCGGAAATAAGAAGTTGTTTGCAATACAGTTTTGTTATTTTCTTATGACATATTTACTCTTTGTAATGAAATGAATACATCAACTGCTCAAACTCCTTTCGTAGATGCATTGCGCATGGACGTAACCAGTACCGAAAATGGAATGGCTACCTACAAGAGTTCATTGGATGCATGTGTTGATCTTTTCTTTACACTGTGAGCAATGCGTGGTCAAGATGTACAACGTCTTTGTAATATGGTCCAAAAAGCATGGAAAGAAGATATTGGTACAGCTCTTCGTCTTCTCTTTCGGGCACGTGATATCCGTGAGGGAGCATGAGAACGTCAAATATTTAAAGACGCTGTTTCATTTCTTGTAGCACACGATTCAACTGAATCATTGAAAAAAAACATTGCACTCATTCCTGAATATGGTCGTTGGGATGACCTTGAAGTATTCTTTGGAACTCCATATGAAAATGATGCACTTGAAGTTATTAAACAATGACTTGAAACAAATAACTGACTCTGTGCGAAATGGATGCGAAGACAAGGAAAAAATTTCCATCTCGTACGCAAATATCTCAATCTTGGTTCAAGTGCATATAGAAAAATGCTTGTCGAACGTACAAGTACGGTCGAAACCTTGATGGCTCTCGGTAAACGAGAGGAAATAGAATTTTGAAAACTTCCTTCACTCGCTTCAGCAAGATATCAAAAAGCATTTTATAAAAATGCAAAAGAACGCTACGAGGAGTATAAAGCATGATTACAATCATGAACTGAAAAAATCAATGCATGAGCAGTATATCCTTACGATGTGATCAAGTCGTTACACTATGGAGACAGTATAGTTGCAGAAGCACAACGAGCTAATCTCCCTAACTATCTTGAATGATCTTCACGTAGAATTTTACCGATGTGTGATGTAAGTTGATCAATGAATCAACCTGTATGAAACAATAAAAATCTTGATGTACTCGATGTTTGTCTCTCATTAGGATTGTACATTTCTGAAAGAAATATCGGACCATTTCACAATGCATTTATGACCTTTAGTGCAGAGCCAGAAATACAATACCTTACATGAAAAACTCTTTCTAAACGCATGAGTCAACTCAGTACTGCAGATCGAGACATGAATACAAATTTTGAAAAAGCAATGAAAAAAATCGTCAATACCGCAAAAACTGCACAGATACAACCTGAGGATATGCCTACTGATATTCTTATTCTCAGTGATATGGAATTTGACCAGGCAAGCAGAGGACAACATATTACTGCACAAACAATGATTGAAGATTTATTTCATGAAGCATGATATACGGTACCAAATATTATTTACTGGAATCTGGCTAGTAGGAACAAAAATATTCCGGTAAAATTTGACACCCATTGAACTGCGTTAATTAGTGGCTTTTCACCAAGTATTTTAAAAGCTCTACTCAGAGGAGATGAAATGACTCCACAGTGAATTATGTCTCAAACAATTAATTCAGAACGTTATGAGCCTATTGTAGTATAGTACAGCTGCATCCTGATAGGGATGCTTATCATATGGTGTAAGTGAGATACCGTACGATAAGCATCGTTATCTATAAACAGTATACTAGACATATGTTCTGTGTATATTGATGATTTCGATGGAGTAGTAATGAGAATGATTTCAGCAAAAGAAAAAAAATGAATCATGAAGAATTTTTTCTCCCAAGATATGAACATTATCCGTGAGATACTATTCATCGGGAGAAAATCTTCTTCTCATACTGTGCCTTTAAGAGACAGTGGTATGCGGTTCATGAACTCATACCATCTGTCTCTCTGAGCGTTTGACGTTTTGATCTCTCTAGAGAGATCAGGACGGTTGAAAACAAACGGCATTGTTTTTTCTATAAGGTTGCTCCTAAAATGGAAGACAGTCTTCAAGAAGAATCAATGATTGCACAGTATTTTTCTCTTTAAAGCCGAAAAAAATACCAATACTTTGGCGTAAACTCGCCACGTATTCGTTTCAAAAAATCATTCTGGATATTATTACTTGGAGTATGTACTGAGAAGGAGTTCAGCAAAGTAAAACAACAACAATGTGTTATTTTTGTTTACAAAATCCTTCTGGAAAGTAATACTCCCACCCTTCATTCTTTGTGATGCGTTTCAGCAAAAAAATTACAATTTTTTATAAAGTATTTTTTTGAAAACCTTCTGCACTGCAGATTGTAGCTAGGAAACTAGCATTGGAACCAACGCATCAGGAAAAGAGTGAAGTTTTTATTCATTGCCGAGAGTATTGACTCTCGGCTTTTTTTATATTTAGTATTGATTTTAAAAGAAGAATAGCTATAAAAATATGTTAAACAAAAAAAAATAATGAAAATAATGAAAAACGACTTTATTCCAGATACACTCTGGGATCAGGTTAAAAGTGAGGTTATTCCATACCTCAAAAAAATGGATCTCGGTCCACCAGGGCCGCAAAAATGTGCTATCACGTTAAAAAATACAAAACTCTTTTGTCCGATTTCAAAAATCGAATCAAACGATAATGTATTTTACGCGATGACACAAGAAGAGCTGTTTGCACCGTTTTTAACTAAAAAACCGGAGTTAACAAATAAGATCCAGGTATTATGTTTTAAAAAGGGAGGAGATATAATCATTACCAATATTTTTATCGGTGATACTATACCTCCACAGCTCCCATGGGATCTATCCGTCGCAGATTCACAAGATCCTGAACGGATGCATGCTCAAGCAAAATCATTTTGGAATAATCATGCGTATAATTCCCATGTAGTCCAATATGATAAAAAAACAGTAACACAGGTAAATCCCGTGTAGTACAGTATCAGTCTTCTTTTATTTTTTCCTCTTTTTGTTCTTTCATACCAACACCGCATTTTTTTTTCATCAAGTTAGTTTATTGTGATCTTTTCTCTTTAAAAAATCTCAAACCGATTTATTGTGATTTTGATTCAGTCATTAGGTAATGACTTGAAGTTAGTTGATTATTATTCTTTCTCATTATGGAGTTTTCCATACAGAAAGAGGTGTATATTTCAAATTTAGGGATTATATATTTTGATAAACAAAATATAGAGTTAAGTCCTTAAGAATAGTACAATATGAATCAATTTTTTTCACAAGTAAATGAACACATGATGAATAGAAAGTTTTTAGGCTGTACAGCTGATGGTAGTTTGGTATATGATAGAATAAAGAGTCACCTCAATGCTCATCCGCTAGAGCAATCACTCTTAGATGAGGCATTTGAGATGATAATTCCCGAAGGAGAGTATCTCGCAAAAGAGCTCGAATTCGGTAGGATTATAGGAGAAAGTGCGTGTGTTCAAACCGACGAAAAAGATGAAATACTCTTTGCGCAGAGAAAAAACAGAAGAGAACGTTCACGATTTGTTAAAAATAGAGTACCGGAGCCTTGCTCCACTATGGTAATTGTATTAAGACGAATTAGTGAATCCTCTTTGGAATTAGTAACTGCGTATATCGGCAAGAAAGGGTATGGTGAGCCCTGGGACCTTGGTCTCCATGCGTTTGAGGAAGACTTTTATCTCGCCCAAGAAAAGAGTGCAGCCTTCTGGCGTACCCATGCTCTGATCTATGACCCCAAAATCATAGTTCCAGGCACGGAATGTACCTCAGTATGGTGGTTATAAAAAACCAGCCTCTCGACTTGTTCAAAGCACTCTTAGGTAACCCCTAAGAGGCTTTTTTTTATAGAGAAAAAAATGTGTAAAACACACGTTTCTTTATTAATTTTGTTGTAGTCTACCTATTAATGTAGGTTTATTGTATTTGATGTAATATAGTAAAGCGGATTTGAATGTGTAAGTTCACATCCAACTAAACACCGCTTTACTACTTAGTAAATACACATTAGATTATTACTAATTCAAAGTGTATTTACTATATTTTAAAAATAGATTTGTCAAATTGTTAATTAGTTCATTAAATGATTTTTGAAGTGATAGTTTTACGACATACAAATGTAGAGTAACGTAACTCTCATACCTAGATTATTGTGATTAAGTATAAAAATTATTCTCAATTCGAGATACGTACTATTTCTTTTTTCATTTTTTGTGCGATGAGTTCTGGATTATCTTTCGAGAATATTTTAATATCTCACATTTTTATATATTTGGGAAAGCGTTGTATAAATTTTGTTTTTTCTTTGTCTTCCTGTAAACCAAAACCTCTGGAAAGTTGTCTTTTAACAACGATTTCCATGCTTTCATCTAAAGACTCTGAAGGTAATAGTAAAACGGAAATTCAAATATCTTTCAAGGTTTTTTTATGCTTCAAGGTGAGCTCATCCATATTCTCATGAATTAAAAATCCAGAGGACAGAGCGAAAACAAAATTTTCTCAAGGTTGGCTTAAAATATCGTAGAACACCTTGGAATTCTCAAGGCAATATTTTTCATAACCGTAGCTGTTTATATAACTACCAACATTTTCAACGCGTTTGCAAAATTCTACATCCAAATCGATGAAATTATAGCCGAGCAAATTTGCCAAAATTTCCCCACATGTTGACTTGCCTACGCCACCAGGGCCGATTAGAAATATTTTCATTCGAGAATAAAGAAATAGTAGTATATTGTTTTAAACGTAAGTCTGATCTAATATAAATGCATTACAATAGTTTCAAAGTTTTATTTTTTCTTCTTTTGGCGATCAAGAGAGGAGTTAGGGGTGAATTTTGTGAGCCAATTTATTTTGTTAAGTAAATGAAGAAATACCTCCAAACGTTTTAATGTATGATATTGAATTCTTTCAGAATTCAACGGCATACGTTGCTATAGTATGTATTCAACCCAAACGTGAAAGATTGGCTTCACGACTTCATTTCCTCGAGTACTCTACGAGCATAAAGAAACGACACGATTGCAAACTGGACGTAATAATGACAAAGTCGTTGATTTCTATTTAATACGTGAGTTTTTCCTCGTTTCCTTAATAATCTTATTTGATCGTAATAACTTGGAGCGTATTGATAAATCTGTTATTCTTTAATGGATTATACCATAAATCTGACTCAAATTCAAGGAGAAAATTCCCTCACTACTGGTGTGAGTTTTCATCAGTATGATCGAGTGCAAATTCTGCACTACCTGAATTTACTTTTTAGTATTGTATCGATTTTTGAACTGTTCAATATCTTTCTCAGATCATAAAATATGAATTTGCTCTGGCTTATATACGACGTACGTCGTAGAAAGTTGTTCTTCATGAAAATCTTCTGGACTAGTAGGTTTTCTAGCAAATTTTCGGAAAGTCTCTTCTTTATCATTTTGTTCTTCTTCATATCTCTTTAATGCTTCTTGGTAATATTGTTCGGGAGATTTTTCTTGTTCGGCAATAATTCAATCACCTTTTTTTAACGCAAGAAAATCATCTTTTGAACGCCATGTTTGATTAAATTCTTCTAGAGGTAAAATATTAGGATTTTTTATATCAATTAATGCTCAAATGATTGTTTTCTTATCTCCAAAAGCAGTAGCAGCACCCTTATATTTAATAAAATATACGCCTTCAGTAATGATTTTATTGTTACTTGATGTTCCTGCTAAGTTTAAATCAAAATCATGATTTTTATACCAATCTCCACGTGTTCCATGATATACGATATCTTTTACCTTGCTTTCAGGGAAAATTTTAGTGAGATATTCAGCATAAAATTCTTTTGCTTGTTGTTTTGTTTTCTCTTTTGGTTTTGGTAAGGTACTTATTATTTGATTTAATTCTTGCTGTCAATTTTTGAAAGATAAAAAATTTCCTGTAACCTGACTTAGAGAAGATAAATCCACATGATTGCGTTTTACTGAATTTGGAATAATTCGATTATCATTTTCTACATCCATATCTTTAGCATACTCATTTTTCATTACATGATAATCTTCTAATTTAGATGTTGGAATATCAAGATACACAAGTTCTATTCAAGCTTGTCTTTGATTTTTCCTAATATAGTTACTTAATGTGTTTATAGTATCTGTAAAAAAACATCCAATACAATTCATTCTCTTGATTCGTCATAAGGAATATTCCTGTTTTCTATACGATATAGTCTCGTTGTGTTTTCATTTATGACATGTAATAAATCAGGATTATGCCCAAAGACAAAATCAATACCATCCTTATAATTTGGTATATTAATATCTGTCATTATCTCGGATTTCTTTTCTTCAATTTTAAAACTACTTCAATTTAGGTTGTATTTCTTTCCATTTAACTCTTCAGAGACTATTTCGCTCATGAACATGTTTGTAAAGTAAAAATTATTAAATCTTATTTATGTGTTCTTGATATGGCTTCCAGTATTTTTGAAATTCCTCTTTTTCTCTTTTTGAATAAATTGAATCCGACTCTTTATAAGGTTTTTCATATTTCACTTTAATCACTTTAGCTATTTCTGGTGAGAAAGAATGATCATCTGCAACTCTATGATCAAAAAAAGTAAGTGTGAGTCAATGATATAATGGTTCATCAGCATCAAGTTCGATAGAACCATTCCTTTTTTCATTCATTAAATGTAATTCTTCTTTTGTTACTATATCTTTTATTTGTGGCATTATTTCCGAATAAATTAGAGTAACGGTACAGTTATTCTCTAGAATAAATGTATCAATTTTTTCTTTAAAAGAATTTGTAATAAATGGAATAACAACATAAAATTCAGGTTTTTCATTTGGATAATGTAATTCAAAATCTTTTACTATAGGTATTAAAAATCTATTAAAAACTTGTTCCCCACTATACGCTGAATCATCAATTGTAACAAATGTATTTACTTTATTCCTCTGTAAATGTTCAATCGTTTTTATTGTTGATTTTTCAGCAGAAGGATTGAAAAAATTACTGTAAATAGGTTTTTTTGTTAGTTTTTTTTCAATTAACTTGTAGGTCCATCTTTTAGATGAGTGAGGTTTGTAATCCCGCATAACAGCATAATTATCATCAATTTTTTTGTTAAAGATTTCAATACAAAAAGATAATTTTTCTTGAAAATTTGCAAAGTCTATATGTTGAATGTTTTTTATAAGTTTTTCTTTTAAATGTTTAAAATCACTATCTTCTTCCAAATTTATCCAATCAGAAATAGAGTTTATGTCTATGCTTGCTTGTGATGGTATCGGTGTTTCATGCAAATCATTATTTTTGTTAAATCATATTTTATCTTCTTCTCATAAAATATTCATTATTTCTTGAGTTGTCTTTACATTTTTTGCTTTGACAACATTTTTATCAAGGTTTGTTTTTTCTGTTTTTGTCTCAATCATACTCTTAAGTAAAATCATAAAAATGATCAAATATACTACATGCAATTATATTGTTCATTTTAAAAAAAGCAAATATCGGTACGACACTATTTGAATGCAGATACATGACCTAAATATATACTTCTCCATTGATAAAACACGTAAAACCAGTATATTGTCGTTATACATGCGAACCTGATATCATGACCCAGTATTATTACAAGAAGTGCTCGAGCGATTACCAGCTCAGGCATGTTTGCTGATGTATGGAACGTTGCGACATGCGTGACATACGATACAGATTCTAGAATCCAGAATTCAGAATCCAGAACTAAAAATACTATGAGTAGACAGAGATGGAGCGATGATGACAAAAGCACAAGAACGTCTGGCAGAATATGTGTCACAAATGAAGTATTTTCGCGGGAGTTATGCAGATTTTACGTCGATCATGGCAGTGACGTGAGGAAAGAAATTTGATGCAATATTGCTTGATATCGGCGTCAATATGGAACATTTCAAAGATGGTGAGCGCGGCTTTTCGATCAAAAAAGATGGACCGTTGGATATGCGTTTTGATACTTCGGTAGGAATATCCGCACAAGAACGACTTCGTACATGTACGACCAATCAATTTCATGCAATGTTGACTAATTTTACTGATTTTTCAGAGAAACGAATTGTAAAGACTTCAGAAGAATTTTTCAAAACAGATCGTGATTTTTCGACAACGTTTACTTTGTCTGCACGAGCAAAATCAATTTGAATGAGCGATAAAGTAATGGCTATTTTTTTTCAAGCGATCAGAATTGTGGTTAACGGTGAATTAGACGAGTTTCAGTCGTTTTTGGATCAATTTACCAATTATTTGAATCCTGGAGGAAGATATATCGTCTTGACGTACCATAGTATCGAAGATAGAATGGCCAAAGTTGCCTTCAAAGCGTTGGAGGATGAAGGTCACGTTTCGATCCTCACTAAACACGTAATCCAGCCTACACGACAAGAAAAGCAACGCAATCCTGCAGCGAGGAGTGCAAAGATGAGAGTGGTGGAGAGGACGTAGGGACGTTCGTGAGGGAGGGGAATAGAAGGAAATCGAAGGAAGTGGAGAGGAAATGGAGGGAATGTAGGGACGGATATTATCCGTCCGTATAGGTCGCAATTTTTTGCGTCCACAAACAATGTCGTAGCGGTGGACACGGTCCGCCATTAAAAATTTGGATTTTGAAAAATAAATTTTAGTTTTTAAAATTTAAATTCACAAAAAGTGTTCTAGATTCTAGATTCTGGAGTCTTGAATCTTTTTTCATACTATTTTCTTTGCTATTTTTGCCTCCCATCAGTATAGTGCTGACGTCATCAAGAAGCGACACTGCAGAGTCGGTAGATTGAAGACGTGAAAGTTAGTAGTGCTCTTGTGTGGACGCATATGAGACATGAGAGGACTTTTGTTTGGGTACATTTTTTCTTAACAATCAAAAAGAAGGTAATCATGAGTAAACATCTCATTTCCTTACTTGTCGGCGTCATTATGGTGATGAGTGCTTGTTCGCCTGAGAGCGACACTGCGCTTGGCGTAGGACCAGAGCCCTTGTCACCTGACACGACAACAGTTTCAGAATTGGAACTGTCTGGTACGGTGATCGATCCGTACACTGCCTTTCCTCGCGTGAGCGGGACGTGGAATATCGATCTTACAGGATTTCAGTATGTTTGGCAAAGTAACGTGCCAATACAATGGAATCAGACAAGCAAGTATACAATGACCGGGGTTTGTGGTTATCCCAAATATACTGGTTCAACGTCTACT
>CAZIUS010000009.1:0-5157 GCA_964542385.1 uncultured Candidatus Peribacteria bacterium | reverse complement strand
TCAAGCTACCAAAATAGCACCGCATCGACGTTGTCCTCACAACCAAATTCTCCTGCGGGGCGTACAGCGATAAAGGAATTTATTCGATCACAGATTCAGCTTGATCGTCCTGTTATTGCAATTGTAACAATCAATCCATCTGTACCAAATGCTGACTACGCAAATTATTTTGCAACATCAGGAGGTATAGGTCACATGGTACTTATTACAGGTGTAACAGAACAAGATAACAACAATTTCTATCGTGTTCGATTCAAAGATCCATTATCAAACAATTCTAAGACTTACGAGGTCAATTACACTACCTTTTTAAATTCTATGGTGGTGTATACAACTAACTATAACGCTCTTGCAGTCAAGGGTTTATAGATGTTTTATTTACTTACTCATAGAATGAACACAGTGGTGTGATCTCTTTTTCTTAGTACTTTTTTAGCTGGTTTGGGTATGTGGTTATGATGGTGAGGAAACGAGTTGTACCGTACTCGCACTACTCCTGTCATAGCCGCTTCCACCAGTGAATTTGCAACAACACAGCAGGATGCAGATGAACAATGTTCTCGTGCTCCAGGGTGTGTCTGATTTAATACATTTTTTCCAGCGCATCAAGAAGCAGTAGTGCAGCAACGACTTACACTGTATGCACATATTGACTCATTTTTTATGCAATATGAACAGTATGATTGCGAAGATACTGACACACAATGTATCTCTTTGTTGCAAGAATGACTTTTTGCTGTTTCTGGTTATGGAAAATCTGATTGATGGAATTGATTTATTGATGCGCGAGAGCAACGTAAACATACCACAAACCCATTTTGATCAGATTGATCACAACAAACACTGAATCAGTTTCATAGGCCATTTGATCGTTTGATAGAACAATGAACGTGGCTTGTAACACCATCGTTTGTTGCAATTGAGTCGTATCCTCAGGATATTGTCCATTTATTACGTGGGTATCAGTATCAGATTAAATGGAATTTACTTGCCTTGGACCAGACGGGAAAACTTGTTCCGTGGAGTAAGAATCGTGAATAGCAAATGTGTGATATGTTTTACAGAAGCTGTTTTTCTGCTTCTGTTTTTTTTGGTGTATATTATTCATTAAAATATATTGACTTTATGTTTAATAATATTATAAGACATATGAATAATATTAAATCATAAACAATAAAACAAAAACAATGGTAGGAAGAATTTTTATTATCATTATCACAGAAGTTGGTACAAAACTAATGGTAACTTTTATTGAAAAAAAGTACCAAGAGAATCCTGATTTTATCAGTGATCTCAAAAAAAGATTACAATTTAAAATAGATGAGTTTGAAGATAATTGTAATCAGTCAATATCTTTAAAAAAGAAAAAGATAAGTGATTGGATTACTGAAATCAGAGAAATCATAGAAAATGTAATAAATGAACATTTCGGTCCTGAACTGAGAGAAAAAATCTATCAGGATATCACTAAACAACTTGATATGTTGATTCCCATCTTTGAAAAAAAAACAAAGAATGTTAAAAAAGATCTGGATTCTCTACTATCTGTGTTAAAGGAAGTGAAAAAGAAAAACAAAAAATGATGATTTGAATTTATTTTATTAATAAGAGACTGGCAGTATTAGACTGCTGGTTTTTTTTGATGTTAAACTAATGAGGACTCACTGAATTGTTTCTTTGTTGTTTAATAACCATAATACATTAACTCGCACATGCATTTTGAATCATATAATCATCAAAAGTAAACACCAGCTTTGTTGCTTGAGGAGATAATGTTGCTGATTTTTTTAAAAATTCACATAATTTTTTTATAAATATTTATTCTGTAAGTCGATATATTATTGATAATTATAGATAATTTGCATTTTTATTATATGGTGTGTATACTTTAGTAAATTATATACTATTTCATTTATTTCTTTATGTATGATGCTCAGTACGTTAAAATCACGATTTGGTTGATCTCCATCATGAGAAAAAACATTATGATGATCATTTAACAATGAAATTGTGGAAGTTCTCGAAAGTGATAATTGAAATATGAATCCAAATGTAATTACGAAAGATTATCAATGGGTAGAAAGCACACTGCATCAATTAAATGATAATCTCAGTATTTGGCAACAAGAAACTGAGTTAGTGCCTTCTGCTTTATTATTTCGTGATCAAACATTTTTATCACGTATGAAAGATCAAATCAGTATGTTATGGTTGCGTATATTAACTATTTTTGTAGTAATATGAAAATTAGATCAAATAACATTTGATTCTCTCTTACAAGAAGGCGATAAAACGGTCAATATATCTCAAAAAGTTGATACCATTATTCTTACACTTGATCCATGAATTGCAAAAACTGTAATGGAACGTATGGTAGAAAAGACGAAACATCAAGAAACCATTTTACATTCTATTGATGATAACAATAAGAATGAAAACAGTATGATTGAGTTGTTGGAGGAGCAAAAATTATATCTAAAAGATCAATATTCAGTTATTCAAGATACTATACTACCAATGATAGTTGAACCAAAAGAACTTGTTATTGATAATAATGATCCGTTATACAAAGAATATGGAATAGTGTATTCTACCATTATAAAAAGAAAAGAAATTATTGAAAAGGTAATTCAACGTCTTGATGATTTGATAACGATCAAAAAAGATATTCAATCTAACTTGCTTTGGATAGAGGAGAATACCTTAGAAACTATTACAAATAGAATAGAGTGAAAACATACATTTTCTGATCCAGACAATAAATTGCTCTTTGAACTAGAAGAAGCAGCATTGAACGATACCATTACACTGGCAATTGAAGATATGAAATTAAAGAAAAATAGACTTGGAGAAGAAAATAAACAATATAAAAAGAATATATGAATTGTGCAATTGAGTTTGCTCGATATACAACGAACATTTTTTCTCAAAAAAGACCATAAACGATATTATCAAGAAAAATGAGTAGATCAAAAATGACATCAAACATATCTATATCATCAAGTTTTTTTTGATAAAGAAGGTTATTTTCAATGTGAATGTTTAAATGAAGATGATTTTCAGAAAATTATACAAACAAGTAAGTGAGATGAACGTACCCAAATTATTAATAGATTATCATGAAAAGAATATGCAACTTGAGTAAACTACGAACAAGAAGTAGTATTAAGCGTTGATGCTAGACGAGAACGTGATAAAGCAACATGACTTAAATACTTTTATTGACTAGAAAAAACAAAACCTGAATATGCAGCGACTGAAAATATTAAAGTTCTCATGGAAAAGATAGTAACTGTAGATAATCGAATTAAAAAATATGTTTCATTAAATTCAGTCAGAATATGATGAAGTAGATGAGAACGTGTTATTACGATTCATCATCCTGATTATAATAACTGATATGCAAAAAATTTTGCTTTATTGAGTGGTTTTTATGATGAGGATGATTTTATAGAACAAAGTGAGAAACGAATAGAAATGAAAAATACATATTTTCCAGAGCAGGAAGTGAACTTAGAGGACTCATTATTGCAGGAATTAGCGTTAATAAAAAATGAAATTTGATGATTTGATTACGCTTGACGATGAAAAGCATGAAATGATATTTTCTATAAGTTTGTATTACAGCGTATTTTTTGAGCAACTGATAGGTATAAATTACATTATCCAAATATTTATGATTTTTTATCAGGACCGAAGAATGATAATGATAACGAAATGAAAGATAATAATTTAAGAGATAGAGATGGTTATTATAAATCAGCAAGAAATATAATTGTTACTTGGGACTGATGAACACATTATGATTTTATGCACTAGAATTGATATTGTATTTTTTGAAATGCAAATGGCAATTTATTGCTCAAAAGCCGGCAGTATTAAACTGCTGGTTTTTTTTGATGTTAAACTTATGAGGACTCATTTAATATTTTCCGTTTCTAAATATTGTTTTCGTCTGTTACCTAAATACGTCTTAGTGATTGAATAGGTGCATTGATTTTTAAAAAAAATTGTTTTAGGTGAATCACTTTCAGTTTCTGAATTTGTTAATCAGGGTGAAATAATTCAAGGTTCTCATTTTATTAAAATTTGTCTCAATTCTTCTTTTGTGGTACATAGTTTTTCGTCTTTTCACAATTTTATATGAACGCATAGTTCCATTCACATTTTATTTATTTCTTCGATATGTGCTTTATCAATATGAATACTGCCAATATTAACTACTCACGTTTGGTTGAGAAATTGTTCTTTGAGAAATTTCATTCTTAGACTACTAGATTCGCTCTTTTGATCATAATACATATATTTTGGGAGTAATCTAGATGATCAAATTACTTGTTCTCTTGCGTGTTCTTTTTCAAGAACAAATGTGTCTTCATCATGCAGTTCGCGATTAAAATATTGATCTTTAAAAGCATATTTTTTATTTTTAGTGTGCTTTATGAGTTCTTTTGCAACTCTTGGTCGAATCAATGAATATGATCCAATAAAAAACCCTGCAAATGTAGCGATCTCTTCAAAACTTATATATTTTGATAATTCATGAGCATGCGCATATCATACCATTCCAGCGGTATTAATTCAAATAGACAATGCAAATCCAATTCAATATGGATCAAAAATTTTTTTATATCTCATTTTTTCATCTTGATTATACGCTTCATATGGATCAAAACTATATTGTTTAGTATTGAGTTGTCTGGTGAGGGGTTGCAATCCGATATCTATTTCAACAGAATCATATTCTTTAAATAGTTCGATGTTGGGAAGTGTAATATCAAAAAACTCAGGATAATTTTCGTTTTGATCGAAATTAACGAGAATTACTTCAGGAGAAACTGTTTCTGATGAAGTTTTTTCGTTATTATTTATGATATTATTTAGCATTATAGTTAATATAATAAATATTATGTCAAATACTAATAAGGATTATTTTTATTATTTCAATATATTTTTATTTTTTTATTTTTAATATCATTTTTAATAAAAATTAACTATACTATCTATTGACATTATAGGTAAAAAAAATATACATATTATGTCGTTCATCGACTTAGAGATAATTAACATCATTTAAAAACTGACCAATTTTGGTCAACTAAAACAAAAAAATTTTTATATTATGACAGACGTAAGAAGAGCCGTAGGGCTAAAATC
>CAZIUS010000008.1:0-19917 GCA_964542385.1 uncultured Candidatus Peribacteria bacterium | reverse complement strand
TAGTAAAGCGGATTTGAATTTGTAAGTTCACATTCATCCAAACGCCGCTTTACTACTTAGTAAAAACACACATTAGATTATTACGAATTTAAAGTGTATTTACTATAATTTTTACTTAATATTATTTTTCATGAAAGCGTTATTTCCTATTATTCCTCGCGCGTATATGCGAATCGGTATTTGAGTTGTGGCTATGACATTATGATTTTTGTCGTTTCTTACTTTTCAAAGATATTCAATCCAATTTACTGGATGAATTGAAATGGTTTTAGATGCAGCAACAATTGAACAGAGCGTTGCAGACAGTGTCGGTAGTTCTTTACAAGTAGCTGGTTTTACTCCAGGACAAATTACTGTTTGAACAAAAGATTCTTTTGCTACACTCTTGGTACAATTACCTTTGGAATCTGATGATCAAGTACAAAAAGTTACTGAAATATTGAAGCAATCATTAACTGATTCTGGTGCAATTAAAAGCGCAGATAATATTCTAGAACAATCTATTATTTGACCAAGTATTTGAGAATATATGAAACAATCAGCAATGTGGGCATTGTTTTGGTGAATATTATTGATGTCTATATACATTTTGATTGCTTTTAGAATGATGAGACATCTCATCTCTCCAGCATTATTATGAGTAATTACCGTGTTGACAATGTTTTTTGATATTGCATTTCCAGCATGAATGTATGGTCTTTGGATGTCAGTAAACCCAGTGGTACAAGTAGACGCAGTATTTATTATCGCTTTATTAACAATTATGTGATATAGTATCAATGATACGATTATTATTTTTGATAGAGTAAGAGAAAATTATATCACTCATGAAGAAGAATTTGATAAAGGAAAAGGTAATGTTGCTGAACTTTTTGAAAAAAGTTTACGACAAACAATGAGAAGATCTGTTGGTACTTCTTTGACGACGTTTTTAGTAGTAGTTGCAATGTGGATTTTCTGAACATGAGCATTAAAACTATTCGCGTTTACCTTTGGTATGGGTGTTCTTTCTGGATCTTTTAGTTCGATTTTCTTTGCGGCTCCTTTGGCTTATATCTTTAGTAAAAGGACTTTAGCAAAGAAAGCGTAATGTTTTAGGTTTTGTGTGTGGAGTAATGATTATTAAGGATATTTATGAATATTATTCAGTCCCGTTACCATTACAAAATCATATGATTCGTGTTGCAAGTGTAGCAAAATTGATTTGTGATAAACGAATTGGAGAAAGTATTGATAAAGAGTTTGTTATACAAACAGCGTTATTGCATGATATGGGTAATATTGTAAAAATGGATTTTTCATTGCATGATGAGTGATATTGAAATAGTATAGAACGACGACAAAAAAAGAGAGAAGATATAATAGCAAAATATTGAACTTCTGCACATGAAGTAACTATTGCAATATGTAAGGAATTATGAGTGAAACAAAAATGTATTGATGGAATTGATCTAATTTGAGTTGAGTCATTTATTGAAACACAACATGCAGATATGAGTGTAGATCCTTGGTGAATAGTTCAAATTTGAGAAAGACTTACAGATGCAAAAAAAAGATATCCTACGAGATTATGGGCTCAAGAACCAATCTATTCACAGATTTATAATAAAGCGCATTTGTGTCAACAACTATTATTTTGAAAAACGTCGATTCAACCATGAGATATAAATAATGATACTACACAATCGATTCAATCATTTTTATGGAAATATGATCTGCAATTATAGTAAATCGAATTTAAATTCAAACCAATCGAAAGTTCGATTTACTACGTAG
The DNA here is from genome assembly GCA_964542385.1 of uncultured Candidatus Peribacteria bacterium. Classification (GTDB taxonomy): domain Bacteria; phylum Patescibacteriota; class Gracilibacteria; order Absconditabacterales; family Absconditicoccaceae; genus CAYLWY01. Next base: position 18,141 of record CAZIUS010000008.1, on the reverse strand, counting down.
TCAAGCGACGTTTAGATTCAAACAGAAAGTTCAGTTTTTTAAAAGCTTGACTATATGAACTTAAAATCACAATTTCCACTTTTCACCCATCATCCAGATCTTGTCTATCTGGATAATGCTGCAACCGTTCAAAAACCTAGTTATGTACTTGATGAAGTACAATATTTTCTTACGCATGAGTATGCAAATATTCATAGATGATCATATCCACTCGCTCGAGCTGCAGAAGAACAATGGGATCGTGCAAGGACTGTAGTCGCAGCTGTATTAAACGCATCAGAAGATGAAATAGTACGAACGCATAATGCGACTCATAGTAGCAACTTACTTGTTCAGATGCTTTGTAAAAGCGACTATGTAAACAGTGGAGACACAATTGTGGTGGGTTTATGAGATCATCATGCAACTATTGTGCCGCGACAAGAAGCGGCAAAGCGTTTTGATCTAAACATTGTTTATCTTCCTTTTGATCAAGAAACACGACAATATGATTGGTCGTATCTTGACACCATTGATATGTCTTGCTGCTCAGTAATTCACATTAGTTTGGTTTCTAATGTGACCGGTGAAATTATTGATCAACAAACTGTAAAAAATTTGTCAAAAAAATATAAAAGTGTCATCATTGCAGATTGTGCTCAATTAATACCGCATATGACCATAGATGTAAAAAATTTGTCTCTTGATTTTTTGTATTGTACAGGACACAAATGTGGAGCATTAACATGAATTGGTTTGTTACGATGAAAGAAAGAACATCGAGAGCGCTTGTCTCCTGTAGAAGTGTGATGATGAGCGGTACAAATGGTTGATATACTGTGACATAGTTTTCAATCTGCGCCTGATAAATTTGAACCATGAACACCCAATCTTGTTTGAGCTGTTTCATTGCGTGCAGCTTTTGAACGAATCGCATCGCTCGCTTTTTGATCATATAATTCGTTTCGTGAACAACTAGTTGCTTGATATACAGTATTATGAGATTATGAACATGGATTAATTGACAATGTTTGTACAAATTTTTTACAATTACAACAAGCGTGAAAAATAAAATTAATTTGATCGGTATCCCCAAACAATCGTGTATGAGTATTTAGTCGATATCCGACGCAGTGATCGGTTCATGATATTGCCCGTCGTTTGTGAAAAGAAAATATTTGTATCAGAAGCTGAGCTCATTGTGCATATCCTTTACATAATGCTTTGCAACTACCAGGAACAGCAAGAATGAGTCTACGAATTTATAATGATATGCGCGATATTACAACATTTTTTAATCAATTGGACCAATGTTTGAATTAAAAAGTTCTTATCAGCCTGCATGAGATCAGCCAGAAGCTATTCAAAAATTAATTTCTTGATTTTCTGGTGATGATTCAATAATGACATTACTGGGTGCGACAGGTACGGGTAAGACGTTTACCATGGCAAACGTCATTCAAAATCTCCAAAAACCGACACTCATTTTATCTCACAATAAAACGCTTGCAGCACAACTCGCGACTGAATTTAAACACTTTTTCCCAAACAACGCAGTTCATTATTTTGTGAGTTATTTTGATTATTATCAACCGGAAAGTTATCTTGCTGATAAATGATTGTATATCGAAAAAGAAGCAACGATCAACAAAGAAATCGAGATGTATAGACTTTCAACAATGGCATCATTACTGAGTCGTTCTGATACAATTGTTGTTTCATCAGTTTCTGCGTTGTATGGATTGTGATCCAGAGAATTTTTTGCCAACAACCGTCTTTTTGTAGAATGTGGACAAGAATATGATCTTGATGAACTCAAAAAACAACTTATTCGCATGCAATACAAACCGCTTCATGGAACACTCGAAGCGTGAATGTTTGCTTTTCATGGTGAAATGTTGGATATTTATGCAAGTACCGATAAACATTTGCGAAGATTGTATTTTAACGATACAAAATTGGAATATATGCAACTTAGAGATCCATTGACTTATGCGCCAATTAGTGATGTAAAACGTTGTACAATCTGGCCAGCGACGCAATTTTTGCAGAATTTAGATGATTTGAAGGATATATTGCTTGCAATAGAATGAGAACTGAATGAAAGAGTGAAATGGTTTACAAAACAGTGAATGCTCGTAGAAGCACAAAGATTACAAAAAAGAGTCATGTATGATATCAAGATGATTCAAGAAACGTGATTTGTTAATGGTATCGAAAACTACAGTCCGTATTTTGAAAAAAGACTCGATAATGCTCCGCCAAATACTATTTTTGATTATTTTCCAGATGATTTCTTACTCATCATTGATGAATCGCATATGACTATACCACAATTTCAGGGTATGCCACAAGCGGATAGATCAAGAAAAACCGCTTTGGTGGATTATGGATTTAGATTGCCTTCTGCTACAGCACATAGACCATTGTGATTTGAAGAATTAAGCACTAAACTACAATGGACTGGTCGAAGTGAAAACGTTCATAAAAGCCTGCAGTGAAATACTAAACAAGCAAAAACACTGTTTGTTTCTGCTACACCAGCGCAGTTTGAACTTGACCTCAGTAGCCGTATCATACAACAAATCATTAGACCTACGTGATTATTGGATCCTATAACCTATATTTATCCAAAATCATGATCGTATGATCTCTTGGAAAATAGTCTGAATGATTTACTCAAGAAAACGCCTTCATTAAACTTGTTTTTGGACTGATACCAAGATGTAGTTTGATACAATCACCATGTTTTTTGATAATTTTTAGTAATTGATTGTGTTTATGCTGATTATAGATGTTCAAAATGAATTTACCAATGTCTACTCATTTTCTGGAGACAAAGCACTCATGAAGAAAACATTTTTTTGTTGATTGCCACTTGTCGTAAAACAATATACTCATCAAGATGATCATCACCTATTATTTTCTCCGGAAGCATTTTTTTTTCATAGTGCGCAAATGGTGTATGCTTCAGAAAAGCAATTTTCTATTACTGATTATAAAACATTGTTACACGAAAAAGTTACTGAAATGAGTGCTGTTTTTGGTATTGATTACGAAAGCATAGATACAGAACTTTCGGTTTGAATGCAATCATGAAATTGAACAATAAAAGAATTATTATGAAAATCCTGAAAAATAACATGGACACGACATTTTCAAGCATTACGTCCAGAGATAATTTTGCAATTACGTGAGTCGTATGGTCAAGGTATTCATGCTATTACCTGTAGTTCTAGACATTCAGCATTAACTGATCATTTATGAAAATTACTGCATCGTGATTCGTTTATCTGTTTGTTATTGTGAAATGATAAAGCAGAATTATGCACGATACGTCAATGATTTGCAGATTGTTTTTCTTATGCTCCCTTGTGAACACATCTTTTGTTTGAAGCAGCACAAGAACAGTGAGTGCAAAAACATTTGTATGAAACCAACGATATGATTCCAAATGAATTTGTAAAAAAATTACTATCTGAAGCAATATTATTTTATTGGTCAGCAATTATACAACGAGTAGAACCATATTTGCAAAGTTCTATACCAATAGTGATTTGTGCGTGATCATTTCATTCTTTGTTTTTTTCTCTTGCTCAAGAACTTTTTCAATGAAAATGAGTATTTATGATGCCATATACACCAAAACAAGTATGATTTAATAACCCTGTTACCGCTTTAGACGATATTGCAGTCACTGCATACATTAAAAAATTTTCTTCCCCATAATTTGCATTTTTGAACTCTTATCAGTACACTTTATGTGTTCTATTTCTCTGTACTGGTAATGAAAAGAATGTATCTGATAGTATGATATCTTTTTGCCCTTGTTGTGAGCGGTTTTTTGATTGTTTCAATTTCTCGTTCAGTGCAAGCTCAAACTGCTTGATCTGTTCCAGAACAATATTATGCAAACTATAAAATTGCTGGAACACGAGAAAAAATGATTCAAACATTGGAACAAATTGAAGCCTCTGCATGAATTGGAAAGTCAGTACCAGCTGGTTCGTTTATGGAATTAAATCAAGTATTTTCTCAAGTGATACCTTATTTGCCAAAAAGTCCGTCAAATAATAGAACGTATCAACAATGCCAACTTGCGACAAAAGATCTTGCTAATGAGGTAAACTCGTACTGATATACTGTTTTTAAAGAGAAATGTTTTTCACCTTTTTGACAAATTGTACAACAAATTCAGGCAAAATATACTGTTAAACCAGCTATCACTGCAAATCCATTAGAATGACCAGCTCCATTAAATGTTACTTTGGATGCGAGATGATCTATAGATCCGTCAAATGACACAATTCCTTCTGAAAATTATTTTTGGTATTATAAAGATGTTCGTGGTAATGATAGGGTTATTTGAAAAGGACCCGTAATTAATCATACGTTTACTGAGCCATGAAAACACATTGTGCATCTGACTGTAAGAAGCGCGAATCGACAAAATGAAGGTATTTTTGATGGTGAAAGTTCAATAGCAATTAATGTTGCTCCTCAAGCTGCACAAATTATTCTATTTGTTAATTGAATAAAAGCAGATATTGATCGTATGATTAAAATAGGAATGCAAGATGGAGATACTATCGTAACGCTTGATGCTGAAGCGACAAGACCTACTGGTGAAAGAACGATTGTATCACACACTCGAGAAATTACAAGCAATAACAAAACTCCTTATCAATTTAAAGATTCAAATGAATGATCACCTCAGGAAATCGTTCATAGATTTCCTGTACAATGAATTTATACGGTAAAGCTTGAGGTAATAGATAATGAAAATAATAGATTGCAAGAGACGTATAAAATATCTATTTCTGATCCAGTCGCAATTATCAGAGCCAGCTCAGATCAGTGAACTACTGCAACTAAGTTTGTTTTTGATTGATCTGCTTCATATTCTATGACTGCAAGAATTAAAAAATATCAACGACAAATTATTGATCCTTCATGAAACCAAATTAATTTAGTAGATTGAAAGGAAATAAAACAACAATTTATTAAACCTGGATTGTATACTATAAAATTGAAAGTAACAGATACGAGTGGTGTTACAAGTACTGACTCAATGGAATTACAAGTGGGTTCTACTCCGCCAGTACCATCATTTACGGTAACACCTAGTAGTGAATTAAAATATCCATCGAGATTTATTCTTGATGCAGCAGGTTCATATGATGAAGATGTCCGTAATTGAGGAGATACTCTTTCGTATAGTCGGTCATTTAGTTCTTCGGAAAATGTTGTTTTAGATACATCGCAACCAAATAGCTCGCGTTTGATTGTTACCATGAATGCACCATGAATTTATAAAGCTCGTCTTACCGTAACTGATAGATTTGGCGAGATTAGTTCAATTGAAAAAGAAATTACAGTAGAGTCTACATTGAGACCAGAAATGATTATTAATCCACTAGTATGAAGATGGGAAGAAGAGGTTACTTTTTATTCTAAAGTAAATGAACCTGTCTCATTTTATGAACGAGATTTTGGTGATTGAAAAAAACAACAAACGCAAGAGCCAAAGGTTACCTACACATACTCAAAAGCATGAATATATACAGTAACATTACGTGTCATGAATGATAAACAAAAAGAAAACATACTCAAGAAACAAGTATTTATGTGACAAAAAGACGCTCCGCTCGTTGCGTGGAAGGTGAGGTGAGGACAAGAAAATCTAGAATTAATTCCTGACTGAAATTGTCCTGAATGAACATGAATAGTGTCTGCATTTACTGTTGATAGATATGGACAGATATTGATAGATGCAACAGCATCTCGCTCTGTGCTTGGGACATCAAATTGATTACGTGTCTTGTTTCGTCCACAAAATGATGAAATATATAGTAAATCGACGATTAATTATAAGTTTGCAGAACTATGATGTCAACGAGTAGAAGTGACTGTTGATGATACCGATTCATGAAAATCGGCAAAAGAAGTTATATGGTTTGATGTGCGTAACGCACTTCCTACCATGCAAAATTTAACACTGCAATTTCCTCAAACAAATGCACAACAATGACAATCAGTTGGTATTTGACTTTCACCTATTTCTGTTGCTGATGAATGATTATCTTTGGATGCAGCATTATGATCTATAGTAGTAAAAGCAACAGTACAAGGTCCTCGTGATCCGGACGGTTCAATATCGTATTATAGACGATGGTATTATCCAAACAATGATGATACCAAAAAAGAGTGATTTAAAATTACTCCTGCAGCTATTACAACGGTCACGTTTGTTATTCCAAAACCTTGATCACCTACTGAATATGCTTTTGTGGTAGAAGCAGTAGACAATGATGGTTGAAAACAATCCAGTGAAACATTGCTTGGTAAATGACCTATTGTATTTTTCCCTCCTGGAGAAGTACAACTAGACCAACCGTTAGTTTCATTTCAAGTAGACTCCTTAAATGTAAAAGCATGAGATCCTGTAAAGATGACTGTTCAAGCTACGGTTCCATCAGAAAGACCAGATTTTGAGTCAAATAGAATAATTAAATATGATTTTGATGGAGATGGTATTTATGATCAAACAACAAAAAAAACACAAGTTGACCATACGTATATCAAGCCATGAACCTATTCTCCAAAAGTAGCAGTGTATTTTAGAGATCGTGCGTGAGTAGCATTTTCTGAAAAAATTACTGTTATAAAATCGGTAACACCTCGTTTGCTTTATGCGGTCCATGATCGTGGCGTATTGGTTAGAGATGTTACTTTGGGGGACATAGAACAAAGAACGATTTGTATGGAAGATGGTATCTGTTTTGGAACGTGAAATAATTTATGAACTGGCATGAACTCATTTTTCCATGCCTATGCAACATATGGTGAGGTAACTCCGCGTATTAGTATTATTGATACATACGGTAATGAACTAGAAAAACAGGACAGAGTAACACTGCGCGAAGAAACATGATTTTGATTATTAAGTATTCCTGAGGCAATATGGAATCCTACTTCTGGACAGTATGAGATTGCTTTATCTGAAGCGATTCAAAATACGCGAAGTGTTTATTTGTCAGATACTAAAAATTGTTATATTGATGCAGATATTACAAAAGATGCTGATGGAGACAGTGACCCATGAAACGATTATGACGTTACGTGTAACCAGATTGCTGAGTTGAAATTTACGCCAACGCAAAAAACAATTCAAGCACAACTCAATCGTGTTGTAGAAAATAATAAAGTACAAACTACTCCGATAGTTATTAACTTTCTAGATTTGGAAGATGATACTTTTGTACCAGAAGAATATAAAAATCTTGCAGAACAAATTGATCTTTTAATTAGTCATTTACCATCTAGTTCGCCAGATACGTATGTGTGATATTACCGTGATTCGTTAATTAATCTAAAAGCATCACTTTCGGATAGTTCTGAAAAAAGAGCGCGTGTAATTGAATTACGTGATTTAGTCTGAAATTATCCGTATATTGTTCCTACAGAAGACAAAGATGCATTGGCATTTTTATTGAACACCTTGTCGGATAGTACCGTGAAGTCAGCTTTTTGATGAACAATATATGATACTCAAAAGAACGAAATTATTTTATTGTTTCAAGAGCCTGATAAAGCAGATATAGAAGCATTTTTTAAAAAATTTGAAGAAGTGCAATGAAATCAACCAGAGATGAAAAAGATTCTCGATGCAATCAATCAACGTACGCTGGAAGTAAAAAATCAATGATTACTGGATGATGTAGATGTAAATTTGATTAGAAATGCGTTGTGTACCTTGATTTTATATTATGAATTACCATCAAAAACGTGTGGAAGTGAAGATCCTACCTATACGACAGAAGAAGAAGTAAATGCGTCGAAAGAAGTGAAATCAACTACAGCTAAATCTACTTCAACAATATGAAAAATATTAAAGTGGGTATTATGGATTGTAATATTTCTTGCAGTTTGATTTGGTGTTGTGATTCTTATTTTTGCTATCAAAGCAAAACAACAACAAAAAGAGCTACAACAAGATGAAGAAAAAAGTGTTTAAAAATTTGACAAATAAACATATTTGATGTATAATATACTTGTTGAAATGAGATCATTACTATAATACTGGATTACTTTTTGGGAATACTCCTTATTCCCCCCAATCATTTGGGGTAGGCGTTGTATACACTATTAAAAAATTAAAAACAAAAACTACAAAAACAAAAACAAAAACAAGCTCATAAATGAGCTCAAATAAGCGAAAGCTTATATATAAAACAAAAAAATAGCTATACAATAAGATCCGAAAAAAGGTAATCCAGAAGTGTGGGCATATGAAATGGACTGTTTAGTCAGATTATTCCTGCACCTATAGAGATAACAGGAGCGTTATACGATCTCTATGCACAGATTATCGAAAACGATAATCAAAAAAGGACCAGTGTTTTCACTGATCCTTTTTTTATTTCTTTTTAATCGTCTTGATTAGAAAATTATTGAACAATTAACGATACATCAAAAGTAATATCATCTTCAATTGCTTTGTCTGCAACGTCAGAGAAGAATTTCAAAGATCTAAATTTAATATCCCAAAGTGTTCTATCAATTACGATTGGCGCTGAAAAAGTATTTCCAGTTGCATCAACAGTTGCTACGAATGTTGTTGGATTTGTAGTTCCTTTGATGGTAAGATCACCAGTAATTTCTAAACTTGTTGGAGAAACTTCTTTTACAGAAGTGATAGTGAACATTGACGTAGGGTATGCAGCGATAGAAAAGAAGTCGTCTGACTGGATATGTTTTAATAATCCAGCTTGCATTTCACCTTGAATATCATCAACAGTAACACTATTCATATCCATTGTGAATGTACCTCCGATAATTTTGTTGTTTGCATCGTAATCGAGTTGTCCATTGAGTAATTTAACAGTACCAAAATGTTGACCACCAACTTTTTTTGATAACCATTTTACTACTGAAGTTTCAAGAACTGCTTGTTTGCTTGAAACAACATTTGGATTTGGCATAGGAGCAACATCACCAGTAGCAACATCACCAGTTTCTACTGCAGGAGCTGTAGGTGTTGGAGCAACAGGAGCTTTAGGTTCTGCAACAGGAGCAGGTTGTCCACATCCTACTAATACTAAACTTGATAAGAGAAGTCACATCATGACTGAAAGAGTAGAGAATTTCATGTACTATATAAAAAAGTTAAAAAAAAACTTAGCCACCGACGGGAATCGAACCCGTGACCTTCCCGCAGTACTGCGGGACGCTCTATTAATGTTGGCTAGATTAATGAGCTGGTTGATTAGCCACCGACGGGAATCGAACCCGTGACCTCTTCCTTACCATGGAAGCGCTCTACCTGCTGAGCTACAGCGGCGGAAAAGTAATGAACCATACTGATGTGAAGAAAAATTGCAACAAATTTAAGTGCTTAATCACCAGCACCACCTCATCAACTACTGCCTCATCAAAATCCGCCAAAGCCTCAACTCATGCCTCATCATCAGCTAGATCGTCATCATCGAGGGGAAATTCATTGTCAATTGCCTCGACCAGATTTTGGTGTCTGTACTGATCAGAAAATTAGTCAGAAAAAATAGCCAAAAAATGCGCCTATTACACCAGGTAGTCATAGAAATAACAATCAGAATAGTCATATAAATGGCAATATTGGAAGCGATTGACGTAGCGGTGAAGTTGATTTTTTACGAATCGATTTAAATGCATATAAGGTAGTTGCTCACCACACGATAAAACAAAGTAAATCTCGAATCGTGAGGATTATTTGTTCATTTGTCATAGCCGCTAGTTCAGGTTCGGTTTGTAAACGTTCTAAAACAGATTGATGATAGATGCTAATTGCTTGCTGTCGTTGTCAATCATTGACGAGAGGTCTTATTTTTGTTTCAATGAGACTACTAATCCATATGTCAGGAAAGAGTCATTCAAGTCAATAACCAACAATAATACGTAATTTTTTCTCTTCAGTAGCAATAAGTAATAATAGTCAATTGTTTTTTTCTGCCGATCAAATCCCGCTTTCGCGAAATAAACGCATGCCAATATCGAAGAGTTCATTTCAATTTCTGTTTGGAAAAAGAACTGATGCTATTTCTGCACTGGTTTGTTGTTGAATTATAAATGCTTCATTGTTTAATCAAGAAAGTATTGTACTATCAAAAACTGCACTATAATCAGTTACGAGATTAGTGAGTATTGGAAGGGAGATTGGGTTTGAAAAATTCTGTGCAAAAATAATATTGCATGATAAAAAGAATGCTACTATAAACAATCTAATAAAATGCATCGTTTTTAAACATTTAAAATACTCTTTTGATAATTGTTGATGATATAATAGTGTAAATAATTCAAAAGAAATTGCTATTCAAAGTGTATCACCACCATTAGTTACTCAAAATCTCTGTAATAATTTGCATTATTGATGTTTTATATTTATAATATATGTATTTATAATTTTTATATTTTATTTGTGAATTATGGCTGATACATGAACAATACTAATTACTCCAGAACAAGTGATAAAAATCAGGGAGGAAGTTGCAAGACTTAAAAAAATAAAACTATGAGCAATGAAATTAATTCGTGAAGCAAATTCTTTTTTACAAGATACTAAAGAGTTGAAACAATTAGAAATAATGTTTGATTAATTTATTTTTATACTATATAATTTATCATGGAAACAAATGAAAGATTGGGTTCTGACCCTATAAAAGATGATAAAAATAAGGATAAAAAGGAAGGGGTTTCTACAGAGTTCAAACCTGACACAAATTATGGTGATGTTAAAACTATTGGTAAAGAGTATAGAGAGAAGGTTTTAAATAAAATTGATCAATCTCAAAATACTGAAAATAATAAAGCTCTTGATGAAAAAGATAGAGATTTGCTTGAAGCTGAAGGCGTTGATTTAATAAACGAACTGAAGAATATTAAACCGATTTTACAAAATCTTCAATGAGCAATTATGGATTTACTTAATAAAGATCCAGAAAATGAACAAGCAAAATTGTTATTACAAGAAATTAATAACACACTTGCATTAATTATAGATGTGATTATTGGTGCCAAAAGCAGTAAATCATCTGATCAGAGTTTAACCAGAAATAATAAGTCAATACTTGAGTTTAATGATGTTTCTTCTATAGTTACAGATATTTTAGAACAACCGAAAGGCAAAAGTGAGGCAGTAAAATATACGCTTAAGTATTGAAAAATTCCTTCAGTAAATGATATTCAAAAAGAAATAAATGATACCAGAAAATATACATCTAATACATTATTGATGCTTGAGTTGAACGATTTTTGGAAAAAACTTACGCAATGTGATTGTAACGATAATGAATTACAAAAACAGATTAATAGAAGCGTTAGTAACTCAAAAGGAGAAAATTTTTGAGAAAAAATATATAACACTCTGTTTAAAAAATTCTGATCGAATGGTGCTGAAATCATTACTAATGTAAAAAATGATCTATGTTATGTTAAGTATACTTGAAAATGAGCTCCATTATTTAATGTAGACGTAAAATTAGTTTCAAAAAAAGATTCTAAGGCAAGTGGTAATGAATGAGGTTTTGGTGGGCCACCTGAACCAAGAGTGAATGTTGATGATTATGATATTAAAAATACTGAATTTTCAAATAATATACCTTGAACTTTTGTGGAAATTGGAGATGATAAAGTGCAATATGTAGAACGAAAAGGTGATAAATTTATTGCAAGAGATGTTGTAATGGTCGGAGATATTAGCACTAAGGATTTTATTAAATTAGTTGCGTCGCATGAAACAATAGAAATGACATGAATGCAAAAATTTAAAAGATGAGTACAAGTAGCTAATGAACTACTTGAAGCACCTACAAAAATTTTAACTACGGCAATGGCAGCTCAAGCATGAATATTAGCTTTTAAATTATGAAATACAGATACTAATAACAACACAGGAAACCCTAATATGAATAATTTTTAGAGATTTTGCATATAGATAGTTATTGTTTATTGAATAGTTACAAATTCAAATGTAGATGCAATTTGTTTTATGATTTTTTCTGCTTCATTTTGAGTTGTTTTCCCAGATGAATTAAAATATGATAACGTAAAAATATGCTCATCTCAAATTAATACAATTGTTGGTTCTGCTCATATTTTCGAACTTTCTCGATAAAAATATGCTTTTCATCATTTTATTGGGAATTCTACTTTATCTTTATTGCTATTAATTCATTCCATCCATGTTTCTTTATTTTGTACTTGTTCTCAAAATTTTCAATATAACAGTTTAGTAAAGTAAATTTGATCTTCTCCTCAAATTGGTTTCCACATTCCCTGAAAATTCCCATCTTGATCAAATTTTGGTTCATTGACGATTTTTCGGTTTGAAGGGTATTCGAAAGTAAGTCAAAACTCAGTATTGAGATATCTTTTTAAATTGTTAATTGTGTCAGAATTATTATTAACAATAGGCTTTGTTGGCTCTTGCGGAGCTGGTGGCGTGTTATCAAGCAAAGTATCTACATCAGGAACTGCTTTAATTGGTTTGTCTGCTGGAGGTGTAATACGTTCTTTTGGAGCAAATCATAACATACGTCAAAATAAGAATCATCGTGGAAATGATCTTGTTCTGAGATTATAAGCACCGACGGTATCATTGAAATCTTTGATTGCTGTTCTGATACGATTTTCAGAACCTTCAAGTTCAGTAAAAAGAGCGGTAAATTGCGTGTCTGCTTTTAGTTGAGGATATGCTTCTACAGAAAGCTTGATTGTGCTGAGTGTCGATGCAAATAAGTTACTAAATTCAGCAGATTTTGCTTGTCATGCATCAGCCATTTGTTGCAATTTTTCTAAGTTAGCTGTTCATTCTCTAAGCGCTACAATTTCTTTCAAAGTGTCTCATTCATACTCAGTGTATTTTTTTACGACTGCAGTAAGTTGTGGAATAAGATCTACTCTGCGATCATACATATTGTCAACTTGGGCTTGGAGGGATTTGAGTCACTCATCCATACCAAGCATGCTGTTGTAAAATCATATTACTCATAGTACGGCAACAACAATGATTCACAAAAACAGTAATAATCCTTTATTCATGAGATAATAAAAAATAAACAAAAAGATTGTAATTAGTTTTGTTGCATTCTCAAGTGAATTATTTACAGTCTAGGTATTTATTTGCTCTCTATGATATGAAAGGACATTATATTGCAAGAACAATGACATGATTGACGTGAGTATGACTTATTGGATATGTGATTTGGTTGTGGATGAATGGTACTGTAGTTGCCTACACAGAAGAAAATATGATGAATAGCATTGCGTTTGCTGTAGTCTTGCTATTTGGTATTTATCTTGTGGCGATCGTTGCAAACCCACTATTTGTTCCTACAAAAAGACGACTATTATCTCTTTTATGAATATTTGTGATAGTCTTTGCTCACAATGTATTGATTGATAATCCAGAACAATATTCGTTTCTCAAGGACAGTATGAAAATAATAGGTGCGATGCTTGTTATCACCTGACCTATGAAATTACTCACTACCAAAGAAGCTGAACAAGCAAAAATGATGCAGGATGTAGAGATTATAGAGGTTTAAATGAGTAAGGAAATAGAGAGGAAATCGAAAGAAGTAGAAAGAAGTCTTTTATTTTTTTTGTATCAAATGACAGAAAAAAAGAATTTGTTTCTCAAGATTTATTTCTTGGTAGGAGCAGTAGCAGGATTGATTTGAGCATTAATTGGATTTTGAGGATTGATTAGTAATGCATTTCAAAAAACCTTCATCTCGGATGAAGAGTATATCGCGGGATCGATGTATTATGAATTGGAAAATTGTAAACAACCAACGTATGGACCAGCAAAATCAGACGGTACGACTCCACAAGTTGCAAAAACACCAGAAGAGATTACAAAGTGTCAAAACGAAGCTACGGTAAGACTTAGTAAACAAAGAGCATATCAAATGAAATCAGAAATGATCTCAGGATCTGTTCGAGGAACATTATTTTTGATTGTTTTTTTAACCCATTTGCCTTGGTTGAGAAGACAGTATAAGGAAACTGCGTAATTAGGTAGTTGACGGTTGACAGTGGACAATGGACAATTATAATCGTCAATCGTCCATTGTCAATTTATTTACATGAGTATGATGTCTAGTCGTGGTTTATTCATTTTTCGTCAGGACTTAAGATTGTCTGATAATACCGCTTTGTTAAACGCGTGTGCACAATGTAAAGAACTTATTCCTGTCTTCATTTTTGATGAACCCATTTTGGTTCAGTTTACAAGGCCGGATGCGAGAGTTGGATTTTTGATCGAGACGGTATTTGCATTAAAAAAAGAATTACAAGCAATGGGAAGTGATCTCTTGATTTTTCATTGAGTGAGTACTGAACTCATTCCATTGCTGACAAAAGAGTTGCAGATTGATGCTGTTTTTCGAAATAAATCGTATGGAGTAGGATCGCGCGTGAGAGATGGAGATTTGAAAAATATATTGAGCGAACAATGAGTTACCGTTGAAACCTTTCAAGACTATCTGCTTGTCGAACCTGATCAAGTCGAGACCAGAAAGGTGTTTACACCATTTTATTATCTTTGGCAGCGTGTTGCAAAACGTTTACCAGATTTAAGTATGCTTGTATTTCCTGTATTTCCCGAGGTGCGTTTTCAATGATTTGAGCACAATATCTTGAGTCACAACATTGATGAAATATATACGCGTCTGGGAGCACAAACACAATCGTTTCGATCACGTGAGCATTGCGACGCATTGTTGAATAAAATCCCTGTTGCTGACTACGATGACAGAAGAAACTTTCCTTCAGATACGTCAGGGACAAGTATGTTGTCGCCGTACTTGAGGTTTGGGCTAGTTTCTCCACGTCAGGTGCTGGCACGCGTGATTGATCAAACTACTCCTGGAACGATTTGGGACAGTGATGGTGTCACTATGGATAAAAAAATCTTCAAAAATAGTTTTGTCAGTGAGCTTGCCTGGCGTGAATTTCGACGACATATCGATGGGTGTTTTCCAGAAGCGAGAATCGTCGCATTTCAGGAAAAAAGAAGGAATATTCGTTGGGAAAATAATCATGAGTGGTTCGCTGCATGGAAAGAAGCACGCACAGGCTATCCGATTGTCGACGCTGGGATGAGACAACTGAGTACGATGTGACGAATGCACGGTCGTGTCAGAATGATCGTCGCATCATTTTTGAGTAAAGATTTGTTGATTGATTGGACACGATGAGAACATCATTTCGCTCAACTCTTGATCGACTATGATGCAGCCGTAAATATGGGCAATCGGCAACGATCAGCCAGTGTCGGTGCAGACCCAAAACCACTGAGAATCTTCAATCCTATTTTACAAAGCCAAAAGTTTGATCCTAATGCGATCTATATCAAGCATTGGTTGCCAGAACTTGCGCATATTCCTGCGGTCCAATTGCATGATCCGTTGACGTATGAATTGCCTCGACATAAACCGATTGTCAATCATTATGAGACGAGTAAGATTGCGAGGGAACTCTATAAGGGAGTCAGGCAGGAGGGATTGTTTGGGTAGACTGTAAAAAATCTATAAAAAATCTGTAAAAAAATGAGTCAAAATTTGACTTATTTTTTTTTGCGTATAATTAGGTATAAATATTTAATTTTTATAATTATTACTCATGGAAAAGAACATCACCTTCTGATCGAGAAAAGAAGAACTTGATGCGAAATACGAGGATGGTACGCTGACACCTGAAGAGACAAAAGAGTTACTTGATTTGTATGTCGATGGTTCAAAGAAAAGTAATGATGGTTGAACTGAACGTAATGATTCACAGTTGCTTGAGGAGATAGGAGATGATAAACGTATAAGTGCTGCTGAAAATATAAAAAAAGCGGAAGCATTGGAAGAACAATTCAAACTAGAATCAATTAACAAAGAATACAGAAATGGGATGTGGTTAAATGCAATAAAAAATAATGAAAGTAGTGAAACTTGTAACTTGATCTTAGAATGGAAAAATTTGACAGAACAGTATATTAATGATGGAAAAATTATAGAATCAGTTAGGGGGATAGAGTTCGTTGATATATGACTTAGATCTGTTAGTAAATCAGTTCATGATAGTGTTGTGAAAAAAGCTTTCGAGTGAAGCTATGAACTTAAAAATAAAGATAGTACGTGAAATCGACAATCTTGCATTCAAGTAAGCAAAGATACACTTGATGCATTTATGAATGATTCAAATAAATCATTTGAGTGAACAACTGAGTTGATGAGTGAAGAAAATTTGAACATAATACTTTCATGGATTGGAGAAAAATATCAGACAAATAATAAAAACGAACAGGTGTATATTCTTCATATGATTAACCCAGGTATCCTATGAGATAGTCGGATAAATGAAACAAGTTGAAATTGATATGTGCGTAATTATATTTGCCCTGGAACTTATGTAAGTCACTACAACGTCGCCAATGGCACTTCTAAGAGCCGCGTCTGTAGCCTTAGTCTAGTTGAAAAATGCTAGGAGTGAAGGCTGTTACCTCTTTATGCACAGCATAATTGAATCCCCAAAAAATTCTCATAGTTTGAATTTTATGGCGTTTCAATTTATCACTTCATCACTTTATCCCTTTTGATTCCCAGAATCGGTATCGATGTCTAGGAATTTTTTTCATACTTTATTCTTAACAATCAACTTGAAATGTGAACGTTTGTTTGTATACTGCGTGAGGTTTTTTAGTTTGTGTATTCTCTTCATGTCACTTACCCTGTACTGAAACAAACAGATTCGTCGCCATCGAGATGAAAAAGCTGAAAAGCGATATTTTTCGGTGGTGGGTATGGTATGAATTGTTTCATGAAGTACAGAGTGAAGATAATATCGAAATAAGCTTAAACAAAGATTGAAAGAAGAATGATCTGAAGTGGTGACAAATTGTCACCAGTTGAAATATTTATTTCGGGAGTACTATAAAGACGTTTTAACTTTGTTTATATTATGGATAAAAAAAGATCATCATTGATTCTTTTTCAAGAGAAACATGTGCGTCGTCATCGAGATGAGGAACAGGAAATGTGGTATTTTAGTGTTGTCGATGTTATAGAAGTACTCACTGACTCTACTATTCCCAAAAGATATTGGAGTGATTTGAAAAGAAAATTATTACTCGAATGAAGTGAGGTGTACGAAAAAATCGTACAACTGAAAATGCTTGCATCAGATGGGAAAAAATATTCTACAGATTGTTTTAATACTGAAGATTTGCTTCGTATTATCCAATCAATTTCTTCTCCTAAAGCAGAACCATTTAAAGTCTGGCTCGCGATGGTGTGATATGAAAGAATTGAAGAAACTGATGATCCAGAATTAGCATTTGATCGCGCGATAGCGACGTATTTGAAAAAATGATACAGTAAAGAATGGATTAATCAAAGATTGAAAAGTATCGAAATCAGAAAAGAACTTACTGACGAACGAAAAGACAGAGGTATGAAAGAAGGAGTAGAATATGCAATTCTTACAGATGAAATTACAAAAGCATGGAGTGATAGATCAGTCAAAGAATATAAACAAATGAAATGTTTAAAAAAAGAAAATCTTAGGGATAACATGAGTAATCTTGAATTGGTGTTAACGATGCTTGCAGAGGCATCCACTACAGAAATTTCTAAAAAGAAACAACCTGTATGACTTCAAGAAAATAAAAAAGTAGCTCAAAAATGATGAAGTGTTGCAAAAAGTGCGAGAAAGACATTAGAAGAAGCAACGTGAACGTCTGTGGTTACAGGACAAAACTTTTTATGACTAAAAAAGAAAAAGTAGTCTTTTAGTGAAGTGTACGAAAAAATCGTACAGTTGTCCGCTAAAATAGGACAACTGAAAATACTGTCTATGGATCAACACGCCCGTAGGGTACTCTCGTTGAAGGAATGCTTATAATTTTTAACTTTTAACTTTTCTATGTTCACCTGTTCTACGTGCCAGTATGGCTCTCCTATTAAATTGTGAAAATGTCCTTCGTGTAATGATTTTGGGACGTTTGAAAAAAGTCAGGACGTGACGTTAAAATCTGCAAAAGCGAAAAAGAATGCGCCGTGAGGAAGAGCTCTTCGTACTGAAGCTACTCATGATCGTGCTCGATGGCCATTGCAGCATGCTGAATTTCAACGT